>RZYT01000054.1 GCA_009930195.1 Spirochaetia bacterium
GAGAGCAGCAATGAGTAGACACCTACCCAAACTCATCCTGCTGCTTCTCATTCCTACGCTGGTCTTCTCCTCCTGTGAGCTCTTTTGGGAGAAGCCGATAGAGGGGGATGTGTATACTGTCACGATTGGAATAGACTATAAAAACAACGACACCTATAAAGATGACCTTGACGGTACTGTCCCTGATGCACGCGAACTCTTCCTTACCTTTGATAGTGTAACATCCAAAAGTGACCGCAACTGGACTGGGTACCTCCTTGTTCAGGAGGGTGATGCAAGAGATGCCGATACCTTCAATACCAGTATTCTAGCCGGCTCAGACATCTATCCATCAAAAACCAATCTCGAGCAAGTCCTGAATACCATCAAATCAACAGCAAAGTCCAACGATCTCACCATCCTGACCTATAGTGGCCATGGCTTTAATCCCTCAGGTGAACTTATCTTGGCGCATACCAAAACAGTGACAGAGTTGGATGAACTCAAACTCAGCCCTACTACGTTGCTTACTTGGATGAGCGAAATCCCAGGCAAAAAATTAGTTATCCTGGACAGCTGTTTCAGTGGACATTTTGTTGATCAAAGCTCTTCCAGCCTCTCGCTTGTCTACGAGAACAGCATCAATGACTGGTTCAACCAGTACTGGTCGAGTGAGGACTATACGACACCTGACATCTTCCTGCTTACCGCCGCAGCGGATACAGAATCCTGGGAAACTGACATTTCTGACCACTCCCACGGGGATTTCACCCTTGCCTTGCTGAAAGGCCTTGGCTGGCCTAATGATCCTCATCCGCTTTACGCTGCAAATGCAACAGAGGACCTTGCTGCTCTCCCCCTGCCTCCTGCAAGAAGGGCATCAGTCCTCACTGTCGACTCCCTCTACTCCTACATCAAGGACCATCAGACCTATCCCATCCGCTCGACTCTCTTCTGGCCACGCACCAATGTCCAGCACCCCATGACCAACGGCGGGGCAATGGATATGATCCTCTTCCGGTTCTGAAGCAAAACTCGGCTTGGGCTCTCTTTCTGGGCATGTATCGTTATACACTGCTTTTTCTGTATCTCATCCTCATGCTCGGTTGCGAGCTTTGCTACCCATCTCCTACGCGGGGAAAGGTGTTTCATCTGGGCATCGGCCTAAGCTATGCAGGAACTGATGTACGGGTTCTGAGAGGAACCCTGAACGATGCAAGGGAACAACGGAAAGCCTTCAGTTCTCTGTATACCGAGCGCTCCTTCACCAGTAGCATGTTGCTTCAGGAAGGGCTTGTTTGTTCTGATGGAAGCATAGGCTATGACAAGGCAACCAACCCCAGCCTGCCCACCAAGGAGCGCGTTCTCTCTGCACTTGAGGCCTTGGTTGAAGACATGGATCAGGACGACCTGCTCATCGTCACCTACAGCGGACATGGCCACACCGACGGCAGTTGGGTGCTCGCTCCTTCCTATGATGATGGGAAGATCTTTACCGACACAGGAGAACTGGATGAGAGTGTACTGCTTTCCGTACAGGAGCTTTCAGCCTTGCTTGGACAAGCAAGAGGCAAGGTTCTGCTTCTCATCGACAGCTGTTATGCAGGGGCGTTTATCACAGAAAGTGATGCATCACTATCTGCCATCCCCGAGAACCCGGATTTTCTGTACAAACTGTATGCCGCCTATTTCAGCAAACAAGAGAGAGAAGCACCGTTCTTTGTGATGGCTGCCACGACAAGGGACAATACCAGCAAGGAACCCCACTACGGCTCACCCATCCACGGATACTTCACCCAAGCACTTCTGGAAGGCTTGGGTTGGGATGAGCAACAACAACTGTTGGTTACGCGCAAAGAGTATCTGGATCTGGACAAGCTCTACCACTTCGTCTGTGAACACCAAAAGATCCCCACCGAAGGAGAAAACCCGGTGTTCTACCAGCATCCCACCATTACTGGGGGAGCCATGTCACTGGTGCTCGACTATTAGCTGATGTAATGCCCATCACGGACGGCCTGCATCTCATCACGTATGATTGCCGCACGTTCGAACTCAAGATTCTTCGCAGCCTCGAGCATCTCTTTCTCCAAAGCCTTGATATACTTCTTGCGGTCGTTGGCATTGAGCAGATTGAACCCGCCTTTGAGGATGGTGAGGTCCTGTTTCTGGATCTCCTTGGTCTCCTCCCGCTCCCGCTCAATGATATCCTGCACCGCCTTGACAATCGTAGTCGGGGTGATGCCGTGTTCTTCGTTGTAGGCAGTCTGGATGGCACGCCTTCGATTGGTCTCGCCGATTGCCTCTTCCATGGCATAACTCATTCGGTCGGCATACATGATGACCCGGCCTTCCGAGTTTCTGGCAGCTCTGCCGATGATCTGAACCAACGAAGTGGCGGAACGCAGGAACCCAATCTTATCCGCATCAAGAATGGCGATGAGGGACACCTCCGGAAGATCCAAGCCTTCCCTGAGGAGATTGATGCCTACCAAGACATCGAACACACCAAGGCGGAGGTCACGAAGCAACTCAACCCGTTCGATGGTCTCAATCTCAGAGTGCAGGTAACGTACCTTCAATCCCAACGATGCAAAATAATCGGTAAGATCCTCGCTCATCTTCTTGGTGAGTGTGGTAACCAGTATGCGCTGCTTCTTGGCGATAACCTTGCGGATCTCACCATAAAGGTCTTCCATCTGACCTTCGGTGGGACGAACATCAATTTCCGGATCAAGCAAGCCGGTGGGCCTGATCACCTGCTCGACCACCCTGGCACTCTTTTCCAGTTCAATCTTTCCGGGTGTTGCCGAGACAAAGACACGCTGCTTCACCACCTGCTCAAACTCAGAGGCCTTCAGCGGGCGGTTGTCCAAAGCCGACGGGAGACGGAATCCATAGTTGACGAGGTTGAGCTTTCTGCTGCGGTCCCCCTCATACATTGCCCCCACCTGGGGAAGCGTGACATGGCTCTCGTCGATGAAGGTCACGAAGTCAGGGGGGAAATAGTCAAGCAGGACTGCCGGTCGCTCACCGGCCTTCCGGTCAGAGAGCGGACGGGAGTAGTTCTCAATACCCGAACAGTACCCGATCTCCTCGAGCATCTCCAGATCGTATTCAACCCGTGTCTTGATGCGTTCGGCCTCAAGCGGCTTCCCCGAGCTGGTGAAGAACTCCACCTGGTCCTCCATCTCACTGCGGATTCTTGAGATGGCAGCTTTCACCTGTTCCTGCGGCATTACAAACTGCTTGGCCGGATAGAGGGTGTAGCTGTCCACCATCTCCTGCTTCTCCCCCGATACCGGGTCGAACCACTGGATGGAAGCAATCTCATCCCAGTCGATGGAGATGCGCACCGCGTTCTCCAGGTATGAGGGGCAGATTTCGATCACATCACCCCGCACACGGAACGAGCCTCGCTTGAGGATGGCATCATTCCGCTCATACTGCATCCGCACCAACTGTTCCAGCACATCATGATGATGGAACGCCTGTCCTTTCTCGAAGGTAAAGACCATATCGCGGATGGAAACAGGGTTTGCCAAACCGAAGATACAAGAGACTGTTGCAACGACGATGACATCACGTCGTTCCATCAGGGAGAAGGAAGCGGAGAGACGCAAGCGATCGATCTCCTGGTTGATGTCAGCATCTTTCTCGATATAGAGGTCTTTGCCCGGCACATACGCCTCTGGCTGGTAGTAGTCGTACGTGGAAACAAAGTACTCCACCGCATTCTCGGGAAAGAAGGATTTGAACTCCCGATAGAGCTGTGCGGCAAGAGTCTTGTTGTGCGAGAGGACCAGCGTAGGACGCTGGACCTGCTCGATGATCTTGGCCATGGTATAGGTCTTGCCGCTTCCGGTGACCCCCTTGAGAGTCTGAAACGTATCCCCTTGTACAATTCCAGCGCTCAGCGCTTGGATAGCCTCTGCCTGATCACCGGACGGCTCATACGGGGAGACCACCTTGAACGGTTTGTTCATGAAGGAGACATCCCCATGGATGTTCGTGATCGCTTCCCCGCCCCACCGCTCATCTACTTTGATATCATCCATACCTATCGCACCAATGCGCTTACGTGCTGCGCTGTTCGTTCTATGAGCTGGACCTCCATCCGCTTGGTTTCCCCCTTGCGGTTGACGGTAATGCCCACCTTCTGCCCACTCTTGTAGGGAAGAAGTGCAAGATAGAGGTCGTTGAGATCCTCTACGTTCATATCATTGACCTTGGTGATGATGTCCCCTCCAAGGTAGATCACCGATGAGCCGTACTGCACCATCTGGGTTCCTCCCCGGATGCCAGCCTTGTCAGCAAACCCTGAGCTTACCACCTGGCTGACCAATACACCCTTGTTGACCGGCAGTTTCGCGTACGCCACCAGTTGGGGGGAAAGCTGCACCGCGGCAAGGTCAAGCCAACCTCGGCTTACCTTTCCCAGCTTGATGAGATCGGGAATGACTGCGATGGCAGTATCGATGGGGATGGCAAAGTTCACCCCTTGGGAGCTTCCGGTGGTTGAGTAGATCGAACTGTTGATGCCGATGACCTCTCCCCTCCCATTCAGCAAGGGTCCACCGCTGTTGCCTGGATTGATCGCAGCATCGGTCTGGATGGCATTCATGACAACCTTTCCCTCGTTCGACCGAACAGGTCGGTTCAAGCCACTGACCACCCCAACGGTCATCGTCCTGTCATAGCCAAACGGATTGCCGATGGCGATCACCTTCTGGCCAACCTGCAAGGCTTCACTGGTACCCAGGGTGGCAGGATGCAGCACCACCTCTTTTTCCACCTGTATCTTGATGACTGCAAGGTCATCCTCACTGTCCACCCCGATGAGTTTGGCAGGATAGCTTTGGTTGTTGTAGAGACCTACCTTCAGGCTTGCCGCCTTCTCCACCACGTGGGCATTGGTAAGGATGTACCCATCGGTGGAGAGAATGATGCCACTTCCGGTACCCTGGGCCGGCAAGACATCCATGAATGAGTTGACCTGCGTCTCGACGGTGGTCGTGATATGGACAACACTTTTATTCACATTCTCGTACACACTGATGTTCTGTTTCTCATCCGCACTATAGAGCCACTGGGCCTCATTGCCCTCGAAGAGAATGAGACCTGACTCTCCATGGAAGATGTTCGCCACCGGAACGCCGCTCATGTTCAGCAAGCCCTCGGCTCCCTGTTCCTCAACAATGGTTTTCAGGGCTTGGGAAAGCTCCTTCTGTTGCTTGTCTTCCGAGATGGAGTTCGTCCAACGCACCAAGACCAGCGCAAAGAAGACACTGAGCGTACCTACCAGGATCATGAGAATGAGTCGTACCAGTCTGTTGCGGGTATTCTTCAGCATGGCTTTAGTGTACTTCCAATGCAAGGCACAAGGCAACTACACCGAACCGATCAGATCAAGAACCTCGGCCTTGGTCGGGGGGTTGCACCCCTTGCGACTGCAGTTGATCGCACTTGCACCGGTTGCATAGCGCAGGGCCTGCCTGATCACTTCATCAGAGAGGGGTGCAAAGAGCGGAAGCTGGCCATCTTCGCCAAAACAAGCATGTTCATGCAAGTAGGAGAGCAAGGCTCCACTGAAGGTATCCCCAGCTCCTACGGTATCGACAAGGGGAAGATCTATGATGGGTTGTGCGAAACGCTTTCCTGATGCGGTGAACCAGATGCTGCCCTTTTTCCCCAAGGTAAGGATAACCTCCAGGCCACGCTCACCGGCAAGGCTGGCCGCCTTCGATTCGGCATCGCACCCCGGGTACAGGAGAAGCAGGTCCTCATCGCTGAGCTTCACCATATCGGCCATCCCCAAAGCCCGCTCGATACGGACCCGATGGAGGTCAAGGTCTTCGATGACTGCAGGTCGGACATTCGGATCGAGAAAGACAACTGGCTTAATCTCAAGGTCGGACAGGGCATCGAGGATTGCATCACAGCCCGGCTCAACGGAAAGGGCAACCGATCCGATGTGTACGACCCTCAGGTCGGAGTGCAGGACCAGCGTGTCGAGCAACTCTTGTTTCGTGTAGGAAACCGGAGCTGTTCCCTTGCAGTAGAAGGCATAGCTTGCCTTGCCCTCAGCATCGAGGGAGGCAAAGCCGATGAGCGAAGGCAAGGGGACAGCACACAGATCAGGATCAAACATGATCTGGTTGTCCACCAAGTGGCCGATGATGCGCTCGCCGAACATATCTGAGGAGAGCTTGCCCATGAAACCTACCGAGGATCCAAGACGGGCGGCAGCAGTTGCTGTGTTCAATCCACACCCCCCGATATAGGAGTCGAACACCACCGAGGCATCCTCGCTTGTGCGTGCAATGAAATCAATCAGACCTTCGCCAATGATACTTATCATCTTCTCCCCCTACAGATATCGTTTCTTTTCTTGCCCGATGACACCAGCCATCACTTGTACGTACGCCTTGGCCGGACTCATGGCAAGCTTTGGCAACAGAACTTCCTCGATCTGAAAGAACCCAACGTCGCTGGACATCTGCACGTCGATGCGTATCGGAAGCTCCTCCCCCTGTGTGATGGTAACCTTCTCGATGGAGTTTGCCGAATATTTGTGGATATCGCCGGTCTTCGGAGCGGTGCCAAGACTCATGGGGATGCGTGCCCTCCCCTTCTCCATGTCACACCCATCAGCAACCAAGAGAAGCCCTGCTTCCAGGGAGTGCACCTTCCGGTTTGCCATATGCCCAAGCACCCCTTCAGAAGCTACCGATGCGATGGCAACCCTGCGTGAGAGCTGGTCGGAGAGCAGGCTTGTCAGCAAGCGATCTATGATGGGCCGGGCGATGATCAGACCGGTAAGCTCATGATCGGTCCTGCCTACGCTCATTCCCAGATCATGGACGAAGGATGCAAGCAGGATTGCACACAAGCTGTCTTCATGGGTGCCCGATTCCTCGGTTTCCAAGGAGGTTTTCAGACCTGACTTCTGCAGGAGGCTGAGCATTTTCACTGCGTTTATGGCAACCTGGCGCATATGCACCGGTCCGTGGTCATTGTAGTTGAGGCGCTTGATCGAAACGCTGTTGGCGTACTCCTGAAGCGCCTCGATCTCCGGATCGTTGACCAGCATCGTGGCCAACCGAAAACTATCCGACCCTTCCTTGAGCAGGGAGAGCAACTGGTGTTCCAAATGGGACTCTTTGGGTGACTTCATATGCTAAGCCTACAACAACTTCACGACAACATAAAGAGGCTGTGGATAAAATGCGGCAAAGTGCCTATACTGCAGGCATGAGAAGAATCACGATGCGGGATTTCCACTGGCTTGGAAAGCCCAGGACCTACAAGAAAGACCACCAGATGGTCAGCCTCGAAGTGGCGGGGCAGACCTGCCTTCCGTCAGGCCCACTGTTGCTGGCTGTCAGTGACGAGTACTTTCGCTGTGAAGCCACCGTGTCCATTCCCAAGAAGGGAGGTTTTGCAGGCATGTGCATCTATCATCTGGATAGCTGTTATGCAGCTGCAGGACTTGCAAGCGATGCACTTGAGGTGCAGACCTGCATCTCAGGGTTCACGAACAGAAGCAGCTTCGTCATTTCGGCGGAGGCTGAAACGGCCATCTGGACAGTCAAGCGGGACGCTCAGGGCCTTGCCCTTGGGTATCGGTTTGCCCAGGAAGAAGAAATCAGGTGGGTAAGCGATATTCATCTGCCCGGATGTGAGCTTTCCATCAGTTTCGGTCCCTACTTCACCAATGCAGGGGAAGCAACCTATACCGCATCGATGCATGCCCTGCGATACACCAAGCAAGAGGCGTGAGCACTCGCACAAGAAGAGCGGGTATGCTACTATGTGTGCTATCTGAAAAGGGCCCCTTTGGAAGGGCACAAGGAAGGATTTTGTATGGATGAGCGCAACGAGGAAGAGACGAAAGAGAAAGCCCCCCTCAATTTTCTGGAACGAATCATAGAGGATGACCTGAACAACGGCAGGGTGCCCGACAACACCATTGTCACCAGGTTTCCCCCCGAACCCAATGGATATCTGCACATCGGACACATCAAGTCGATTTGCCTCAACTTCGGGCTGGCCCAGAAGTACCAAGGCCGCTGTCATCTACGCCTTGACGATACCAATCCGGAAAAAGAGGATGTTGAGTACAGCGACTCCATCAAGCGCGACATCCGTTGGCTTGGTTTTGAGTGGGAGCCCTACGAATATCATGCCTCCGATTACTATGGGCAGCTCTATGAGATAGCATTGCAATTGATCAAAGACGGCAAGGCCTATGTCGACTCACTTACCGGTGAGCAGATGAAGGAGTACCGTGGGACCTTGACCGAGCCAGGAAAGAACAGCCCTGACCGGGAACGCAGCATTGGGGAGAATCTCAGGCTCTTTGAGGAGATGCATGCAGGCAAGCACCCTGAAGGTTCCTATGTCCTCAGGGCGAAGATTGACATGGCAAGTCCGAACATCAACATGCGCGACCCGGTGCTGTACCGCATCAAATTCGCTTCTCACCCCAGAACAGGCGATACCTGGTGCATCTACCCCATGTATGACTTCACCCACCCCATCAGTGATGCCATCGAGGGGATCACCCACTCCATCTGTACGCTGGAGTTCGAGGACCATCGCCCTGCATACGATTGGGCCACAAGCATTGACGGGATTGAGCATGCCCCCCACCAGTACGAGTTTGCCCGCCTGAACATCAACTATCTGGTGATGAGCAAGCGTCGGTTGCTGCAGCTGGTCAAACTGAATATTGTTGACGGCTGGGACGATCCGCGCATGCCCACCGTCAGCGGCATCAGGAGACGGGGATACTCACCCGAGTCGATGAAGGATTTCGTCAGCCGCATCGGTGTGGCGAAAGTGGAAGGTGTGGTTGACTACTCGCTGCTGGAGTTCTGTGTCAGGGAAGACCTGAACAAACGCGCCAAGCGCCTGATGGTAGTCCTCGATCCCTTGAAGCTGGTCATCGACAACTATCCAGAGGGCCAGGTTGAGTACTTCGAGGCTGTAGACAATCCGGAGGACCCGAACAGCGCCGTCCACCAGATTCCGTTCTCCCGTGAGTTGTATATCGAGCGTGAGGACTTCATGGAAGTTCCTCCCAAGGGCTACCATCGCCTCTACCCAGGCAATGAGATCCGTCTCAAGTATGCCTACTACGTCACGGCAACCGAAGTGGTGAAGGATGACCAGGGCAATGTGGTGGAAGTCCATTGCACCTATGACCCGACCTCCCGCGGTGGCACTACCGCCGACAACAGAAAGGTGAAGGGAACCAGCCATTGGGTGAGTGCAAGCGAAGGAGTCACCATCGAAGCACGTCTCTATGACAAGCTGTTCCTGACTGAGTATCCTGGCCAGAAGACGGGCAACTATCTTGATGATCTGAATCCGGATTCACTGAAGATAGTTACCGACGCAAAGGCCGAGCCGGAGATCATGAAGGCACAGGTTGGCGACTACCTGCAGTTCATCCGGAACGGATACTTCTGCCTTGATTCCAAACAGCAAGGTTCTGGCCTTCCGGTATTCAACCGAACGGTCACCCTCAAGGATTCCTGGGCCAAGCTGAAACAGAAAATGGGTGTATAAGCTCTGATCAAGGGGACGGGACAAACCGTCCCCTTGTTGATAGGAGGATGTGGTGAACTACTTCTTCGACCAGCATTTTCATGTGATGAACATTGAGCATCCGAATCTGTTGTCCTTCTTCTCTTCCTTGGACACCGGCCTTCCCGATCTGATCACCAGCGGGGCGCTTTCTCCAAGCTATATCCTTACGGCAAAGAACCGCAAGGGTCCTGTGCTCCTCAATCGCCTGACCAATACGCTGACAACGTTCGAACAGAGCATCGGGGAAACCCTCGTTCTGATGGAAAATGACCTGATGGGCGCCTACCCTTCCCACGAAGAAGGAGCCTTGCGTCCCGAGCTGCCCTACATCAGGGATGGAAAGATGCATATGCGGGACCAAGTCTATGACAAGCTTGCCATGTGTCCGCTCCTGATGGACTTTTCCAGCAACCAATTGCGCAAGGAGTCGTTGTACTACCCGATTCCCAAGGAACAGAAGATTCTTGACTACGTCCGTGATACGCTGGAGGGATTTGATTACTATGCCAAGGAGCACCCCCAAGGCTTGTTTGAGTTCTTTCCTTTCCTTGGAATCAATCCACCGGTACACTCTCTCGACTTCATCCAGGAACTGCTCGAGACCTATGTCCTGAAGGACAGGAAGCAAA
This sequence comes from Spirochaetia bacterium, assembly GCA_009930195.1. Classification (GTDB taxonomy): domain Bacteria; phylum Spirochaetota; class Spirochaetia; order Sphaerochaetales; family Sphaerochaetaceae; genus Sphaerochaeta. Next base: position 10,206 of record RZYT01000054.1, read on the forward strand.
AACAAGAACGCCAGCGCTTTTATGGGGTCAAATTCTATCCACCGCTAGGGTATGATCCCTGGCCATCTGAGGGGCAGGAACGAAAGAAAGTTCAGCTCATCTATGATTTCTGCGCAACCTATGACGTCCCCATCATGACCCACTGTGATGACCAGGGATTCCGCGGGGTCCCGGCCAAGGAAGCCTGGAAGTATACAGCTCCTTCCTCCTATAAGCCGGTCCTTGCCCGGTATCCGATGCTGCGCATCGATTTTGCACACTACGGATGGCAGTACAACCAACTGCAGAAGAACCCCCTGACGCTGATCAGCAGCATGGCGTACAAGGTCCCCGATTCACCCTGGTTCCATGAACTGGTGGAGCTTATGCATCTCTACCCGAACATCTACGCCGATGTCTCGTTCAGCGGAACCAACCCTGAGTTCTATGTACTGCTGAAAAACTACATCCAATCCCTGGAAGAAGAGAAGCGCCAGACCATTTTGGAACGAACGATGTTCGGGACCGATTTCTCTGTGAACCTGATGAAAGTCGAGTCCTACACATCCTATTACCGGATTTTTGAGGAATCCCCATTCAGCGATGAGGATATCCACCGCTTCGTGCACACCAATCCACTGCAGTACATGCGATTCGGACAGGCATAAGAAAAGGCAGACTCGCGTCTGCCTCCTTGCATCAGGGTTTCTGATCTTAGTAGTTGGTTGCTACAATCTCAAAATAGGCCTGGGGATGGGCACAAACGGGGCACATTCCAGGAGCCTTCTTGCCAATGACAATGTGACCACAGTTGGAACACTTCCACATCTGCTCACCGTCGCGGCTGAAGACCAAACCACCTTCCACATTCTTCAGAAGGTCAAGATAGCGCTCTTCATGGTGCTTCTCGATGGCTGCAACCATCTCGAACAAGGTGGCAATCTTGGTAAAACCTTCTTCACGGGCTTCCTTGGCGAAGTTAGCATACATGTCGGTCCACTCATAGTGCTCACCGGCAGCGGCATCCTTCAAGTTGGTTGCTGTGTTTGGGATCTCGCCTCCTTCCTGAAGCAGCTTGAACCAAATCTTGGCATGCTCCTTCTCGTTGAATGCGGTCTCCTCAAACAGATTAGCGATCTGGACATAGCCTTCTTTGCGAGCTTTTGACGCGTAATACGTATACTTATTCCGAGCCATTGACTCACCAGCAAATGCATCATGCAGATTGGCTGCCGTCTTTGATCCTTTCAATTCCATACCTCAGCTCCTTCACTGCCCTTGGGCAGCACGCTTGTTTTGACATTCGGGACAAATCCCGTTGAACACGATTTCATAGGAATCTAGTATATACCCATAGGTTTCAATATTCTTTGCACACAGGTTGATGTCATCAAAGACCTCTATGTCACTGACCCTTTTGCAGGAGGTGCATTGGATGTGGTAGTGATTTCCCAGGGTGCGATCAAAATGATCAGGACCACCGAGAACACGTATCCGCTTTACCTTCCCCTCATCCACCAGCATATTCAGATTCCTGTACACCGTTGCCCGGCTGATGGAGGGATGCTTCATGACAATGTCCTCGTAGATTTGTTCGGCATTGGGATGATTGGTCGCTGAGGTCACAGCATCCCATACCAATCCCTTTTGAATTGTCTGTCGCTTTTCTTTCATTGATTTTCCTAAATGATAAATACTCTCATTAACTATGATAATCGAGACACCAATCGGTGTCAACAAGATACACAAGAGCCAAGACTCAAAAAACCCCAGATAATCCTGGGGTTTCTTGATATTGATTACTGTTATTTGTCGGAATTCTTCTTATCGTCATCGAGCCAGAAGAAGGAGTCATCCTCGTGCTCGCCACGGGTTTTTGTCTGTCTGAACTTGTCGAAACCGTATGGCTTCGGAGCAGACTTACGCTCACGCCTTGCAGGTGCATCACCTTCAGAACGTTCGCGATCGCCAGCAAACGGGGGACGACCACCCTCACGGCGTTCAAAAGAAGGCCTGTCATCCCGATCACGGAAGGAAGGACGGGCAGGCCTATCGCCAAACGGACGTCTCTCATCACGATCGCGGAAGGAGGGCCTATCGCCAAACGGCTTCCTCTCGGGACGATCACCGTAGGAAGGACGAGCAGGTCTATCGCCAAACGGCCTTCTTTCGGGACGGTCGCCATAGGAAGGACGCTCAGCTCTGTCACCATACGGCCTTCTTTCGGGACGGTCGCCATAAGAAGGACGCTCAGCTCTGTCACCATACGGGCGTCTTTCGGGACGATCGCCATAGGAAGGACGCTCAGCTCTGTCACCATACGGGCGTCTCTCGGGACGGTCGCCATAGGAGGGACGCTCAGCTCTGTCACCATACGGACGTCTTTCGGGACGGTCGCCGTAGGAAGGACGCTCAGCTCTGTCACCAAACGGACGTCTCTCGGGACGGTCGCCATAGGAAGGACGCTCAGCTCTGTCACCAAA
>RZYT01000291.1 GCA_009930195.1 Spirochaetia bacterium
AGGAACGAGAAACACCGAAGGAGAAACCTTTCCGGTGCACACTTCCCGCCGAATCCCCGGACGCTTGATGAATTCGATACCAGGGAACTGGAATCCGGCTGTGTTTGGTCAAGTAAAAACGGATAAAAAGATAGTGAGAATTCCCTATTATGGTTTTCATCAGAACAGGTCTCAATTCTCTTGATCTATTTTGGCTCCTTCTCTCTGTAATTCTTTACCACTTGGTCTCTCATAAGGGAATTTTCGAGTCTCCAGTCTTTTGAACCGGTATCGATGAGATGACCGTAATGCACCAGCCTGTCAATGATTGCGGTAGCCAGCTGCTCGTCGGTCATCAGCTTTCCCCATTCGCTGAAGGGTAGATTGGTAGTGACTATCAGTGCCTTTGTTTCATAACTGTCTGCTATCACCCTGAACAGAAGCTGTGCATCCTCCCGGCTAATCTGGCAATATCCCCATTCATCAATGATGAGAAGATCAAGTTTCTTCAGCTCAAGCAGCGTCCTTTCCAGGAATCCTTCCGAACGCGCCTTTTCCAAGCGTGCAATCAGCTGGCTCATGGTCATGAACTTCACCTTATACCCTTGGTTGCACGCCATGATGCCCAATGCGACTGAGAACATTGTCTTCCCACTGCCACAAATGCCATAGAATATCAGGGTACGCTTTTGGGTGATGAAGTTGAGCGACAACACATCATCCTTGCTCATCAGGGCGGGAAAGCGGGTATGGGAAAAATCATAGTCATCGATGCTCTTGATGTTCGGGAAGCCCGCATGCTGCACCATCCTGGACTTGCGGGTTTCCGCCCGTCGTTGCAGCTCTCTTCCGAGGAGCTTGTCCAAGTACTCCAATTGCTTCGGGGTCCCGGTCTCAATCGCATCTCGAATCCCTTCCTGGGAGAAGAAGAACTGTCTCAACTGGGTTGAAAGAGATGCTGTGAGCAATCCCTGTTTCTTCTGGGTCGCAATCATGATGCAGCACCCCCGGACTTGTTGAGCAGTGCATCATAGGCACCGAGATTGACGTTGGTGGCATTGTCACTCGCCTCAAGGGGGAAGGATGCCATCCGGTTGCACAGTACGACCAAGTCATCCCTGGAAGGGATCTTGCCATCCTTGCACAACCTGTTTGCCGCCACGGAAGCAACTCCGAATCCAAAGCGTTCAGCGCATTCGTTGAGCATGTACAGCCCCCTCCTGCGACCGGCGTTGTCAATCTCATCAAGATATTGCTTGAAACCCCCGTCCTCCATCACATCCCTGACAGGGCTGTTCATCCATGCATTGGGCTTGTGGATGCTCGATGAAAGCATTGCCTCGATGTCGTACACAGTGGAAGGCTCCTTGCCATAGGCTCGGGGAAAAGTCTTGATGAACACGCCATTACTGGTGTAGACGGAAATCTCCCAGGCGCCCTTGGAGACCAGCACCGTCTCATTGGTTCGTCCCGAACCAAGCACATAGGTATGGCCGGACTCCAAGGTCAGAGATCCTGTCCCATTCGTCCCCAGAGACTCGATTTTCGCAACATGAAAGGCCTTTGCAGGCAGAGGGCCCAAGGCTTTCCTGTCCTGAACGAACAGCTCCTTGAATGTGGCCCCCTTCTCGTAATGCTGCTCGTCTGCACGGAATGCGAAGGACTTTGGAATCATCACTTCCTTGTTGAATTGCTGAATGGGATAGGACAGCTGCATCAGCGGGACCAGCAGATTTCGCCGAAGCGCGCCGACCTTGTTCTCAACATTGCCCTTCTCCCAGCCTGAACGGATGTTCGCGAACCGGGCGATGAAATTGTGGTGAAGCCTGAATCTGGTGAAAAGCTCCGACTGCTGTATGATGTTTGCATACCGCTTTGCTATTCCGGTTGCGTTGTCGAAGAGAATGCTGTAGGGAACCCCGCCCAGATAAGTGAAGAAGTCCTGTAGGCCTTGGCATACACATTCCCCGTTCTCCCCGGGAAGGATCTCATAGAGTGCTGTATTGCTGTAGGGGAAGGACATCACCAGATAGTGCTTGCGCACATAGCTGCCGTCGGTGTCGATGAAATCGGCCTGCCCGAAATCAGCTTGGGCTTCCCCCGGATGCCAGACCAGCTTCAGGGTACCGGGCCCATTGTTGCGTCTTCTCTCGTTTCTCCATGATTTCATGTATATGCGGACCAGGATGTAGGAGTGTTCTAGTTCCTTCGCCCCGCATTCCTCTACCAAATACTCATGCATCCTCTTGGCAGTGAAACGCTGCTTGTGGAAATACTCACTCTGCTTCTCCAGCAGGCCGTCGATGATGGGCTTGTACGGATCCAGTTTGCTCGGCCTGGTCTCTTTCGCATACTGTTCGGGATCCTTGCTGAAATCCTCCTGCTGGATGTACTTGCTGATGGTTTTCCGGTCAAGATCGGTAACTTCCCTGATCTCAGCTATGGTACTTCCTTCTCTCCACATGTTCTTGATATTCTCTATCTGGGACATTTTCAACATACTCCGGTTGATCTCCTTGTCGTTTTGGCTGACAAGAAGGTAGATTCGATGGGACGACTGTTGCAAGTGTCCCTTTCATCATCACAACCAGAATAGGGAAAAGGTCACTACCATCTTAGGTATTTACACGGTACCATACACAATCCGGCATCACTTCCACGCAGCTCTACCAACTCAAGGACCTGAATTGGATAGACGCCCATGTCAAC
>RZYT01000292.1 GCA_009930195.1 Spirochaetia bacterium
GCTTTCTCGTGGACAAAGTGGTCGAGTACGGGTACAGGAGCATGGGCTTCATCCTGGACAGGGGGTACTTCAGCAAGGACAACATCCGGTACATGGATGAGAACGGCTACAGCTTCATCATCATGGTAAAGGGCAAGAAGGATCTCGTCTCGGCCCTGGTCAACAGCAGGATCCACACGTTCGAGACCTCCCGCGAATGTGCCATCCGCTCCTACAGGGTCTACGGGACCACGGCCAGGGCCCGGCTGTATGCCGATGACACGAAGGACCGCTATTTCCACATCTACTACAGCAGCGGGCGCCAGGCAGCTGAGCGTGAGCAGCTGGAACAGAGAATCGACGGTTGCAAGAAGCTTCTCAGGCGTGTCGAGGGCCAGGTGATCTCCTTCAGCAGGAACATCACCCATTACTTCGACATCTACTACGGCAAGGAAGATACGTTTCTTTACGCAAAAGAGAAGGCATCGGTCATTGAGGCTGAGCTGGCCCTGTGCGGCTATTTCTGCATCGTCACTTCCGAGAGGATGAGTGCAGAGCAGGCTCTCATCCTTTACAAGGGAAGGGACGCCTCGGAGAAACTATTCAGTGGTGACAAGACCTTCCTGGGAGGCAGGAGCATGCGGGTCCAGTCCCAGAATGCCCTCTCTTCCAAGATCTTCATCGAGTTCGTGGCCCTCATCATACGCAACAGGATCTACACCCTCCTGAAGGAGGAACTGTTCAGGATCGAGACCAGGCCCAACTACATGACGGTTCCCGAGGCACTCAGGGAACTTGAGAAGATCGAGATGGTCAGGAGGAACAATGGGGCATACAGGCTTGACCATGCAGTGACGAAGAAACAGAGAACAATTCTCAATGCTTTCGGCCTGGATGAGGATTACGTGAGGCTCAAGGCAACCGAGATCGGCAGGCTGCTTGCTGATGGCGGGTCACTGATGGGATTGCCCGACAATGAAGGAGATGACGAAGATGGCGAGAGTGAAGAGTATTGATTCGATTGAGGCCCGGATTGCCAAGGCCCAGGAAGACCTGGTGAAGGCGAAAGCGAAATACGATGACGTGGCCGGCAATCTGGAGAAACTCATGGTGCAGAAGAAGGAGCATCAGGCCCGGCAGATAATGGAAGCATTCATCAGGAGCGGCAAGAGTTTTCAGGAGATCATGAACTTCCTCGATGCTGGTCGAAACTGACCTCTCAAATCCTTGAGTGTAACTTTTATGCAGAGTTCACATTTATTTTTCCGACCACTTCCATACTACCCCTAACACTAATCTGAACAACTAATCTCCTAGTCGCCTACTTGCTCATCCACTCAACCCTATGACAGAAAAATGGCGTTGTCAAACAATTTCGTTCCAACTATCCATAAAACTTCGGAGAAAATGCGAATATTCCACCTAGGATGAATATTATTTTTAATTGCATGAATATTTATTTCATACTATACTAACCAAAGGGACAGTGGAGGGACCATGGAAGAAGTCAGTGCTATCTATACCATTCAGAGCAAGTATGAGAGTCTGAGTGTCAAAGAAAAAAAGATTGCTGACTTCATCCTGAAGCACCCCAAGGAGTCGGTAAACCCCAGCATCGAGGAACTTGCCGAAATGATCGGCATCAGTGAGTCGACGATGGTCAGGTTTGCCCGTAAGCTGGGGTATGCAGGCTACCAACGCTTTCGCATCGCCTTGGCCAGGGAGACCATCCCCTCCAATGAGCAGGTCTTTGAGATAGGGGTATCCGACCAGGAAGACCCCATCGACACCGTATTCAAGAATGCCCAGGACACCCTTAGCGAAACCTATAAAAGGATCAGTCGCGATGCCCTGCACCAAGTGGGGAAACAGTTTTCAGAGGCAAGGAATATCTACCTTGTGGGCCTTGGGGGATCGAACATCATTGCCCTTGATGCGTACCACAAGCTTATCCGCACGGGCTTGAACTGCAATTATGCTACAGATTATCACATGCAGCTGATGCTGGCTTCCCAGTCATCGGAAGAAGATATAGCCCTCATCATCTCCCATACGGGATCAGGGTATGATACTCTTGCCATAGCGGAGGAGTTCAGGAACAACAGGTGCCCCCTTGCAGTACTGACCAGCAACAGCCGCTCACCTTTGGCGAAGATGGCCCAACACCTACTGCATGTCAGCACCAGCTCAAGGCAAATGGTTGCAGAGTCCTTCTCTGCACGAATAGTGTCCTTGACCGTCATCGACATCCTCTATGTGGAGGTCCTGGAACAGATGAAAAACCAGGGAGTCGAGAATTTGAACAAAATGAGAAATGTCATCGCAAAGAGACGTATTTGAATTGAGGAGAAAGAAACATATGAAAGCATCTATCGGTTTGATCGGTCTTGCCGTCATGGGAGAGAACTTGGTACTCAATCTGGAGAGCAAAGGCTTTTCCGTTGCCGTATTCAACAGAAGCACCTCCAAGGTCGACTCCTTCATGGAAGGAAGGGCCAAAGGAAAGAATATCATAGGGACACACAGTCTCGAGGAACTTGTATCTTCCTTGGAAACACCCCGGAAGGTCATGATGATGGTCAAGGCGGGCAAGCCTGTCGATGATACCATCGAGACCCTGATTCCACTCTTGGAAAAAGGCGACATCATCATTGATGGGGGAAACTCCAATTATGAGGACTCACAGCGCAGGATGGAGC
>RZYT01000293.1 GCA_009930195.1 Spirochaetia bacterium
CCCTCATAGATGGCATACAGGGTCTGGTCGGTGTAGCTCATCGGAATCGTCTCACCCGGCTCATAGGTCACCTCATCGGGGGTAAGACCCCAACCGGTGAGGACCCCAAGATGGGAGCTGTTCATCCTCAGGCTCTGCGCATCGGGAAGGGTGACCTCCAAACCCGGTTGCTTTCGTATCTGCTGGCGATAGGTATAGCGATAGTTCTCCCCCTCACTGGAGAAGTCCAGGGTGAGGGTCGGGCGGTAGTACCGGCTGTTCTCGTACAGCCAGGCAGCAGCCTCGGCACGTTCGCTCTCCGGCATTGCCAGTACCTTCTCCAACAGGGCATCGCTTGCATCCCTGTCCATTGTGTAGGCAGAAAGCGTTTCCAGTTTCTCATACGCCTCAAGGTAGGCAGAACGGTCGCCCTTGCTGCGCGCATCGGCAAGCTCGCGCTGGGCCTCTGTCGCCTCACGGGCAACCGCCTCGTTGAGCTTGTCGTAGGAGCTCTTGATCTGCTCAAGGGACGAGGTGTTTACCTCCAGGCCCTGTATATCGGTGAACTGCTTCTCTGCAGTCGGCGTTGCAGCCAGTGCCAGGGAACCGGCAGTCAGGATCACGCCGATCATCAAAAGGGTTTTTGTTCGTTTCATAGGCTATCTCCTTTCCTTGCTCTTCTGAATCTATAGCAACAGAAAGCGGATTCGACAATATTTCCCGTATCGTCTTCACCAATTCTTTAACTCTTTGAAGAAATGTGAAGCTGCACCACCCTTCCCTCAAAGCTGAGAAGGCCTTCCTCCTCCATGGCTCTCAACGCCCTGCTGACAGAAGTCCGGGCAAAGCCGAGGCGGTCGGCGAGCTCCTTCTTGCTGGAAGGAAGGGTCACCGTAGCCGAACCCTGTTGGTACGAGAGCGTCTGCAGATAGCTCAACAGGCTCTCTTTCAGACTCTGTGCAGTAAGCTGCGAAACCGTTCGGCCCAACTCATGGGCACGGTCGCTGATGAGGGCAAGCAGGACAAGCAGAAACTGCTGGTTCTCCTCGCACAACTGGAGAACCAGCGCTTTCTTCAGGTGCAGGATTTCGGAAGGGGCATCACAGACCACCTGCATCGGATACCGGTTGTGGGTGCCGAACAGCAACGTGGCCCCATACACCTCCCCTGCCTGCAACACCTTCGCCTTGAAGACATTGCCCTCGGCATCGATGCTCTGGATGGAGATGGAACCGGAGAGCACCACATCAAGGGTAGTGCACACCTGGTCGGCAAGATAGAGCAGCTGTCCCTTTCCATATGACGACCGTTTTGCCCCTCCACCCTCCAGGCGAGCCTGGTCAAAAAGGGAAAGAAGAGGGAAATTGGGTAGACTTTCCATCAAATACTCCAAAAGTGTAGCATAGGTAACACTATATTCCATCAAGGCTCTGTATACTAGGGCAACTCAATCCATAAGGAGTGATTACATGTTGGAAACCGTATACAGCTACACAAAAAGTGTGGAAAAGATTGTGGAGAAGCTCGTTGGGGATGACCAGGTGATGATCAACCACGTGGTGCTTACCAAAGGGGAAGCACTGCCCGAGCACTACTCCGACTCGAATGTCTACCTGATTGTCGTACAGGGAATGCTTACGATTGCGCTTGAAGAGGATGAGCCGAACCACTACCAGAGCCAAGTGGTGAATGTCCCCTTCCACACCAAGATGAATATTTCAAATACCCATGCAGAACCTTTGGAGTTCTTTATCGTCAAAGCCCCGCATCCTCGGGTATACAAGGCACAAAACGCATGAAACGTACCATCCAAATCATCGTCCAGGTCCTCTTCCTCATACTTTTCACTGCCCTGGTGATTACCGGGAAGGTACAGATCTGGATGGCCATCTTTGTGGCCTCTGTTCTTCTGTCAATGCTCTTTTCCCGCTTCTACTGCGGGTGGATCTGCCCGATCAACACGGTGATCAAGCCCATCACCTACCTCAAGAAAAAGCTGAGGATCAAGAGCCTGAAGACACCCTCCTTCCTCAAGAACGGAGTGGTGCGGATCATCGTCCTGGCAGCATTTCTCGCCCTGATGGCCATGGTCTTCAGGACAGGGAAGAAGCTCCCGGTCCTTCCTGCCCTGGTAGGCATCGGCTTCTTTTTCTCCCTCTTCTTCGAGGAAGCCCTATGGCATCACTGGCTCTGCCCGTACGGAGCCATCCTCTCCCTGCCCTCAAGAGCAGCACGCAAAGCCATGGTGATCGACCCCAACCTGTGCACCAACTGCACACGCTGTGCCAAGGTTTGCCCCTCCCAGGCCATCGTGAAGGAAGAGAAGCACCGCATCATCAAAAACGAATGCTTGGTCTGCGGCGCCTGTGAGCGGGTCTGCACCAAGGGTGCGATCAAGTACCGCTGATACGGTAAACAGGGAGAGCGTTTGCTCTCCCTGCGGTTTGTCTGGGTACTGGTGGTATGCTTACTTCTTTTCCCTTCGGAAGCAGAGGAACCAGTCGAGGCAGTACTGATTCTCATCCTTGCTCTCCATGCGTTCCTTGGCGGTTCCACAGCTGCCCGGGGTCGGGATGATGACGTCATCACCGGGTCTCCAGTTTGCAGGAGTTGCAATCTTGTCCTTGTCAGCCTTCTGGAGGGCGAGGACAACGCGCTTGATCTCGTCAAAGTTGCG
>RZYT01000294.1 GCA_009930195.1 Spirochaetia bacterium
ATCGGTAAAGCAACAGTGCATGCCGCGAGTGGTTGAAATGGCCCATCTCGGTTTCCAGCAAATGAAAATCGGAGCTTTTGTTCTCTTTTGCGATGATCGCAAGGTTTTTGAAGGGAACGGTGCGGTCACCCTTGTCATGGATGGAAAAGAGCGGGCAGGTAATCCTATCCAGATTCCTTCTGACTTCTCTCATGGCAGATACCAGGCTCAGGCCAGGACGAACGAAGGTCCCTCCGTAGCCGTACCAATGTTCGCTGCCATCCTCCCCTTTGGGATCACCATTGACTACATGCGGCTTGATGGAGGCGGTGAAGAGTGCAAGCGTTCTGGCCAGGTACTGCTTGGGGTCGGTGAACACCCAGTCTTTGATGCTGTTGTAGACCACAGGGGCTGCAATGCTGGTCAGGCTATCGGGAGCCAACTCGGTTGGGCAGTAGGTCTCCCCCAACTTGAGGGTCATCATCCCACCCATGCTGATGCCCAGCACATGGAGGGTGTCGTAGCTTGCCCTCAGGTTTTCGTAATAGGTGCAGAGATAGGAGAACCACTGGGTGAACGTAGTGTGGGAAAAGGCCTTCGGGTCGGTCCCGAAGCCCGGGAGCAGGGGAGCATACACATCCATGCCCTCGTCTGCAAAGCGCTTGGCACTATAGTGATAGACAGAAGGAGTGGAAGGAAAGCCGTGGACCAAAAGGATCGCAGTCTTTGATCCCTGTCGGTAGATGATGCTTCTTGCCTCTTCGCAACACACCTTTGATTCATCAACCTCAAGGGGTTCAACATTTCTGTCCCTGTAGCCCATGAGGGAGGTATTCCATAGGATGAAAAGTATGAGTACTGCAAGGAGGATGATCCACATACTCCACACTATACCCTAGAGAGGGAGGCAAGAAAAGGCCAAATCTGAAGGGAAAGAAAAGGCTGCCCCTTGCGAGGCAGCCTGATAGGTCGATGGACGAAATGCTAGGCCATCATGAACGGTACGACTGCGAGCAGGACACCTGCAGCAACCGCGGAACCGATGACACCGGCTACGTTCGGGCCCATGGCGTGCATGAGCAGGAAGTTCTGGGGATCGGATTCCTGGCCAACCTTGCTCGAAACACGGGCTGCCATGGGAACTGCAGAAACACCTGCACTTCCGATGAGCGGATTGACCGGGTGCTTCGGGTCAAGCTTGTTCATGAGCTTGGCAATCAACACACCAGATCCAGTTCCGATGGAGAAGGCGATCATACCCAAGAGCAGGATGCCGAGGGTGTTGAGGTTGAGGAAGTGGGAAGCTTCCATCTTCGAACCGACAGAAAGGCCGAGGAAGATCGTGACGATGTTCATCAGGGCGTTCTGCATGGTATCGGAGAGACGGTTTACCACGCCACACTCCTTGGCCAGGTTGCCGAACATCAGGCTTCCGATGAGCGGGGTGGCAGAGGGGAGCAGGATGGCACAGGTCGTCAGAACCGTGATCGGGAAGAGGATCTTCTCGAGCTTGGATACGGGTCTGAGCTGCTGCATCTTGATCATCCGCTCTTCCTTGGTGGTCAGGGCGCGCATGATCGGGGGCTGGATGATGGGTACCAAGGCCATGTAGCTGTAGGCAGCTACGGCAATGGGACCCAGCAGATTGGGCGCCAAGCGGCTGGTCACGTAGATCGCCGTCGGACCGTCAGCACCTCCGATGATACCGATGGAAGCTGCAGCATAGAGGTCGAAGCTGATCCCGGGGATGAAACTCAGGGCGAGTGCACCGAGCAGGGCAACGAAAATGCCTGCCTGGGCAGCGGCTCCGAGCAGCAGCGTCTTGGGGTTGGCGATGAGCGGACCGAAGTCGGTCATGGCACCAACACCCATGAAGATCAGGATCGGGAAGAGTCCGGTATCAATACCCGTGTCGAACAACAGCTTGATGAAGCCTGCAGCGCCGGTACTGGGATCAATACTGGCGATGTAGCCCATCGGGATGTTCGAAAGGATACAACCGAACCCGATCGGTACGAGCAAGAGGGGTTCGAAGCCCTTCTTGATGGCAAGATAGAGGAGGACGAAGCCGACGAGTATCATGACAAGATTGCCGATACCGAAGCCTTCCACCATCCCCATGAATCCGAACAGTCCAGTGGACTGCCAGAGCTGATTAAACGCAGAACCAATCATCTCAGAGTCTCCTTTAGGCGATTACGAGCAATTCGTCGTCGCTCTGCATCTGCTGGCCTTGGCTCACAGAAATCTTGGTCACAACGCCGTCACAGGGTGCGAAGATCTCGTTCTCCATCTTCATGGCTTCCATGATCATGACCACCTGGTTCTTGGTGACCTTCTGTCCTTCCTTGACCTCGATGCGGAGAATCAGGCCGGGCATCGGAGCCTTGACCGAAACGGCGTCGTGGGTGGAAGCAACTGCAGCTGCAGGAGCATCCGCGGCCACAGCCTTGGTTGCTTCAATGGCTTTCTCATCAATGCCGAAGGCAACGTTGAGCGGATAGTTGGAACCGTTGACGGTTGCACTGTCCTTGCCGAGCTTGACGCCGTAGGCCTTGCCGTTGACGGTGACGGTATATTCACCCTTCTTCTTGGCGGCCTCTTCGGTGCGGTTGATCTTGTACATGCCGTTCACCTGGGACTTGCCGGTAAGGAAGAGGAT
>RZYT01000295.1 GCA_009930195.1 Spirochaetia bacterium
GGTGATAATTTTGACCAACTGGGGAGTATCCTTGTACATGGAGATATGTTCTAGATGGACCCGTCTTTCTACCATAATTCAATTATAATCGATTTTTTTTATATAGCAAGAGCAAAATTCGATTATAGTCGATTCTTATGAATATTTTTTAAAATACTATGGTTACGCTATAGTTTACACTTTTTGAAGTGACGGTGCGTGCTTTGGAGAGACTTTCACCTAGACTGCCACTGCAATACGGAGCTGCCTCCCCTGTCACTACCAAGGGAGGCCAATACACCAACATGAGCACGATATCCTCAGAATGCAACCACTTGGTCAAGTTCATCAAGCGCTTGCGTATCCTCCGGCTTGCCTGCAGTATTTGGGTCTTTCCTGAACTCCACATGCTCGGCCACCACGATGATCCGCTCCCGGTTTCCTCCGTCCTTGTCCGTCCAGCGCTCCTGGCGCAATCTCCCCACTACCCGCACTCCCCTGCCTTTCTGCAGGTATGCCAGGCAACTTTTTGCCAAGGCTCCCCACACCTGCACGGTGATGAACATCACCTCCTCCACTGCCTCTGACTTTGCATTGCGGAAGAATCGGTTGACGGCGATGGAGAACTTTGCCATCTCAGTTGCTTGCTCGCCGAGAACCACTTCCTCAGGATCCCGTACCAGATTGCCTTCCAACAACACCGAATTCAGATTATTCATGCTTTCCTCCAGACACCCAAGGTTCAGATCCTCTCCAGGCACAAGCCCAAGACCAAGGTACGTTCCCAACTGGTGTTCAATGAGATAGGCATATCCCTACGGGTATTGCTTCAGATGCTTTGCTCTATTCAGTCGGTATGCTTCCCAGCCCTCTTTGTTGATATATAGCCGCCATGGCAAGGATGCGACGTTGCATCTCCGCACGGATGTGCGGTGGTTCCAAACACTCACAAGCAGCTCCAAAACTGAACAGAATATCATAATGGTAGTCATTCTCGATGAAGGGAAAGCTGACCAAATAGTGCTCATCACCTTCTAGGGTGAACTGTTCATAGGTACAGTACTCAAGCATCCTGTCCAGAACAGATTTGTGGATACGGATGGTGATGAAGGTTTGCATGGATTCCACCATATCGGTGATATCCAACTGGGGTTTTGGATTCTCCCGCACAACGAAGCACTCCTCCATGATTCGTAGCTTTGTTGTGCGGGAAAGCTTGAACAAGCGGAAGTCTTTCCTGGCACGGCAATACCCTTGCCAATACCAATGACTGTTTTTCAGTACAAGCTGGTAGGGCTCGGCAGTCCGGGAAGTTCTGTTCCCATGGTGGTCCACATACTCAAATGACAACAGTTTGCTCTCCTGCAATGCCGTCCTGATCAATTCCAGATTCAGGGGTATCTCCTTGTTGCCCATCCATGGACTGAGATCGATGTGGATCTGGTTGGCTTTCAGCGTAATGTCTTTCGCAGCCTCGGCCGGGATGAAACTCTTCACTTTGGCAAGGGCATTCACCACTTCATCCCCCCGCACCATGTCCGACAGGCTGGAGAGTCCCATCAGGATGGCCGAGAGGTCGGAAGATGAGAATACCTTTTTGTCTAGCTTGTATCCCTGCATGATCTCAAAGCCGCCGCCCACTCCCGGTGTTGAGAGAACTGGAATCCCTGCTCTGCTGATGGATTCCACATCGCGGTAGATGGTGCGCAGTGATACCTCAAACATGGTTGCCAACTCCTGTGCCCCTATTCGCTCTTTGTCGAGGAGTACCATGATGATGCTTACGAGCCTGTCAATTTTCATCTGAGAGTTCCTTCCAAATTTTCCAAACTTTTTCTATTCTTGCCATACTGATGTCAACAATTCAAACGTACAATGAACCAGGAAACAAAACAATGGATCAGGAGGAAAGATCATGCAGAAGAGAGCCTTGGTAATCATTGATATCCAGAATGACATCACAAAGAACTACAAGGATGTCATCGCTGCCATCAACAACGCCATCGATTGGGCAGTTGCAACACAGACACCTGTGGTGTACATACGCCATGAGAATCTATCCGAGGGAACGAGAACATTCAAACACGGAACGCAGGGAGCTGAATTCGTACCCGACTTGAAGATTGTCTCAGATCATGTGTTTACGAAATACAAAGGAAACGCATTGAGCTCGGAAGCATTTGCAGACTACATCAAGGCCCAGGAAATCCGTGAATTCTACCTGGCAGGAGCGGATGCCGTCGCTTGCGTCAAATCGACCTGCTACAACATGTGCAAAGCCCAATTTGACGTAACCGTCCTTTCTGATTGCATCACCAGCTATGACAAACGAAAACTGGATGAGATGCTGCACTATTATGCAAGCCAAGGCAGCAGCATCATCAGCTCGCAAGAATTGGTTATGCCTGAAAACCTTGATACACAGTCAGCATCGGAATAACCAGGAAGATCTGTTTGACCTCGGAGCATGGTTCATGACCATCCCGTTTCAGCATGTATGCGTCCTTCAGCGTTGCAATACCCAAAGCCAGATTACTTTGGTATATTCAACGTAAGAAGGGATGTACTGATGAGGATCACCAACTATCGTGCTTTCATGATTCATGCCCTGTTTCTCTCGCTGACCATGAGCTTCATTGACGTGAATACCGTTGCTCC
>RZYT01000055.1 GCA_009930195.1 Spirochaetia bacterium
AACCTGTGATGTACCGAAACACCCTGTTCTGGGTTTGAGTGTTAAAAATCGCGGAAGCTAAGGTTGTTTCCATTCTCAACAAGGGCATTGCCACCTTGACTCCGACGGATGTGCACAATGCAGTCAACAACCACATTTCCATCAAGGTGCAACGAGGATTCGACTATCGGCTCTTCATCATGTTCGGTCTGTTCTTTGTTGTCATCTTGCTGTCGGTGCTGATCTGGCTTGGCGTGGTGAGGTCTCTGAATAGGAAACTATCCCAGCAAAAGAAGCTCTTACCAGGCTTTCCCGACGGCTGGCCCAAAGTGAGCAGCTGTACCGTTCCATTTTGCGTGCCAGCCCAGATGCAATCATTCTCAGCGACCAGGATGGTACGATCCGAATGGCTTCTCGGGTTGCCCATACCCTGGTTGGATTGGATGAGGGGACCAGACTCGAGGGAAGGTCTCTACAATCGTTCATCCATCCCTCCAGCATCGGTGTTCTCCAGGCAAATATCCAACGCTTGTACTCCGGGGAGAAACTTGGGGTCAATGAATACAGGGGTCTCCGCCACGATGGGAGCACATTTGCTATGGAGACGTCCAGTGAACTTCTCATGTCGCCTGACAAGCGGACGATACAACTCATCAGCGTTGTTCGTGATGTGAGTGAGCGCAGGCAACTGGAACAGGAGCTCGTGCAGAAAGGGCAGGATTTGCTACACCTCAACGAGGTTCTCAGGTCGTCTTCCGTCACCGATTCCCTGACCGGCTTGCATAACCGAAGGTATTTTGACGAGGCATTTGCAAAGGCCTATGAGGAGGCCAGGCAAGGTGAAACCACCCTTGCGTTGCTGATCATCGACCTGGACAGATTCAAGTTGGTCAATGATACCTTTGGACATGCAGTAGGAGATTCCGTGCTTGTTCGCATTGCCCAGGCCATGAAGGAGAAGGCGTGGCCCGGGACGTTGCTCGCCCGATGGGGCGGAGAGGAGTTTGTGCTGTTGGCCAAGGGAATGAATAGGGAACAGGTAGTTCAACACGCTCAGCAACTGAGAGTACATCTTGCCGATCTTGCCCATGAGCAGGTCGGCCGGATTACCGTCAGTATCGGGGTTGCAACCTACCAAGGAACGGAAAACGTGCACCAATTGTTCAAGCGTGCGGATGATGCTCTCTACCAGGCAAAGCAGGCGGGGAGAAATTGCGTCTTCAGCGTATAGGTTGCTTGTCTTTCGGATTCCAGGCTGCCTCCCCGCTGAGGTTCTCCTCATCCAGCAGCTTGGTCAGGGCAAGGTGTGCCAGGTTCTGTCCAAAGATTGCCGTCACCGTGGGCAGGCTGCCCAATACATTGCGTTTTCGCCCGCGGTCAATGATTTGCTCATTGAAATCGGCATGTTCCTCTTCCTCTGGGTCCTTGTAAGTGAAACGCACCACCTCAGGGCTGAATATGACATCAATGCCCCGGCCTATGCCACGCTTGCGCAGGTTAGTGCGTACCTGGCGTGCCAAAGGGCACCCATAGGTATCCATCAGGTCGGATCTTCGGACCAAAAATGGGTCCCTCCGAAGCGCAGCACCCATGCTGCTTACCACGGGGATGCCCCGCTCGTAGGCTGCCTGGAGCAGGGCACATTTGGGATTGAGGGAGTCAATGGCATCGACAACGAGGTCTATCGGGCCTTCAAGTATGGTATCCATGGTTTCAGCTTGCACAAACAAGGGGAGCGCCTCAACGGTGCAGAAAGGGTTGATTGCTTGTATCCGCTCTTTTGCCACCTCTGTCTTGAGTTTGCCCAAGGTGTCGTAGGTGGCCAAGACTTGCCTGTTGAGGTTGGTGATGCCAACTGTATCGAAGTCAACAAGCCTGAAGTTGCCTACGCCGCTTCGGACAAGCGACTCGAGGCACATGCCGCCGACGGCTCCCAACCCTACCACCACCACGTGTTTCTGGTGGAGTGAGAGGACCTGCTCATCACCGAGCAGACGGCTGATTCGTAAGAATTGCTCTGATCTCATCATTATTCCTTATCAGGGTATCGCAGGAGGTATCGGTCAACTCGGAGAATGCGTCAAGATGGTTTTCCAGATAGGCCTCATATGGCTCTTCCATCTCCAGTGCATAGTCCGTTTCCAGCGCGTAGCGAAGCGTCACCAGTCGCTTGCCTTCCCTTGCCAGCGCACTTGTGTACAGCGAGGGGGCAAAAGAAAGGATGATTCCCATCCTTGATGCTTGGTGGGCACTCTCCCAACTCAGGGTACATCCATGCCAGAGCAAAGTGGGGAGGTGTTTGCCCTGCCGCTTGAGCAGACCCAAAAGCAAACCATCCCTTCGTACACAGTGCAGGCTTACGCTACGCTCCAGGATATAAGCAATGTCCAATACTTCCAACAAAAAGAGTTGCTGTGCTTCTGCATCCGGCCACCTTCGGTCCAAACCTACTTCAGCTATCTGCAGATCTGCTTGTTTGGACACATACTCATACAACAGTTCAGCCGTTGGCAACGGTTTTTCCGGCAAGGCCCCGATACCCCCGACAGAAGGGTGGTGCATGCCTTTCAGGCGTCCCCATTCCCCCGTTTTGCTGGTTGCATAGAGGGCGTTGGCGCAGGCTTTGGCACTGCTGAAATGGCGGTGTGCATCAAACATGCCTTATCGTATGCCGAAAAGGTACCTGCATGCAAGTCAGAGCAACAGCAGGTAGGTGACCAGAATGCTCGTGAGAATGGGGATGATCATACCGTTGCGCCGATAGGCGATGATTGAGGAAACCATGACAGCCACAAGACCTGCATACCATCGAGGGTGGAAATCCATGATGACACCGGGGAAGATGAGCGGGCCGAGGGCAGCAATGGGCAGCAACCGGAGGCTTCGGGACAGAAACGGCGGAAGCCGATCAAGGAAGGTAACGTAGTAGGGGAGCATCCGTACCAGAAACGTAGCGAGGGCGCTTACCAGGATGGGAATGATGAAGGGAAGATTTGTATTCATGCACGGTACTCCTCTTCCTTGATGAACCAGGCTCCCAGGAAACTCGCACTGAGCATGGATATTACAAAGGAATATCCAACTCCCAATTTCAGTACCAGGATCAACAGCGAATTGAGCGAGGCAGAGATGAGGGCGATGATGAGGACATCCTTTCCTTTTTGGCGGAACTCCTGGGCAAGCAAGGAGCTGAACATTGCATAGAGGGTGACCCCAACGGCCAGCTGTAATGCCGAGGGAAGCACCATGCCTGCCAGAAATCCCACTGCAGTTCCGCTTACCCAGCCAAGGTAGGCTGTGAGCTCCAGCCCTGCCAAATAGGGTTTTGAGATGGGTGAGCGATGGAGCACCGCAACACTGAATACCTCGTCGGTGGTTCCATGGGCAAGCAGCAGACGTGCAGGCCCACCAATGCCTTTTTCCAGCTTTCTGCTCAGCTCAGCACCCATGAAGGAGTACCGTAGGTTGATCAACAGCACGCTGATGAAAATCTCCAGCAAAATGGAGCCGGAGCGGATGAGGCTGGCTGCGAGAAACTGGCCGCTTCCGGCAAAGTTGGTAACTGAGAAGAGCACTGCCTCCCAGATCCTGAGTCCCAGATCCCTGCATACCAGACCGAAGGCCATGGCCGTGGGAAAGTAACCCACAAAGATCGGGGATCCTTCCACGAACCCTTGGTGAAAGGTGAGTTGGCTTTGGTTTTCGGTGTCCATGATCAGCAGATTATCCGTTCCGTGCCTTTCCTGCAAGTCTCCTCTGTGGTACACTATCAGCCTTCAGGAGGCTTTCATGGCACTGTATCTTGCAAATTCCGGACTGACACTGCTCGCCAAGGATGGGGTCCTTGACCAACAGAAGCTGATGCACTGGTTCAAGGAAGCAAAACGCATCAAGGCAACAGGTGGTGCGTATTATACCAAACTGTTGGACAGTGGATTGACACTCATTTTCCGCACCGTTGTGCAAAATGACGATGTGGAGATTGCCGGAGTGGATATGCACCTCAGTGGTCGTTGCGTGTGGAGTGCCAAGCCCCTTGCACAGGTAGGGAAGGGTGACGTGCTTTCGATCACCCTGCTGATGACCAACGTATCGGAACGCAGTGCTTTCATTGCCACACTTGTGCACGCAGCAACGTTGGATCATATCGATGAGGACAGTCTTCTCAATCTGCAGGTATGCGCATTTCCCCAAGCCCTTGATGTCTATGACAGCAGGGAAGCCTATGAACTGGCCACAGACGAGCGCAGTCGGCTTGAGGACAAGAAGCTGTTGCCCTTCAACTATATCATGGCCCGCGACGAGAGCTTGACTGAAGAGCAGCGCGATGCATTTCTCAAGAGCGAGACGATGATGCTGCTCTGCGGCCCGGTCCTCGGGGTGGAAAAGCGGGAACATGGGTTTGAGAACACCTCATGCATGGTAGCTACCATTTCCACGGAGATGGGCCATCTGGACTTGGTCTATGCTGAAGAGCAATTGAATAAGCCTTTGGTCAAGGGCTCCTATGTAGTAGCCTCCTGTCAGATCAGTGCGGACGTCCTGGCAGACTAAATGATGATTTCCCAATTCCATGCACGATATGCTGACCGAAATCCGGCTTTCTGTGGTTCTGGATTCTTTCTTGGACGACCAGACCTGCGTTTCGGCTGAGCGGGATCAACAGCCTTTCTTGGCTTTCCGCACTCCTTGGAAGCAGCAATCATCTTGGCATCCTGGACAAGGCCGAGCTTTTTCATCGTATCCATTGTGTGAACTGTGATTCTGATGAAATCCTGCTTCGTCTTTTTCCTCGCTCATGAATTCGGCGTAGCTCGATGAAGTTGCAGGGCGACAGGTCGTACTGCACGAAGCTTTCCTCGCCCCATTCTCGGTATGCCTCACTCCTCCTGTGTACGGTCCTGCCGGGAGATTGGGTCTCCCCAAGGCCCGATCTCGCTGATCCTGCCCCCTGCCGCTTTCTGGTGCGTAGGACAGTAACACCGCTCAATGAAATGTATCTGCTCTTCCAGTTGACAATCCTCAAGAATGGTACACTATGGAACAATGCTCAATATTCCAATGCTTCCCTATAGGGAGAACTAGCGTGAAGATTCATACGACCGTATTGCTTGTCCTCGTGATAGCCTTGTTTCCAGGATGCACCACTAAGACAACGGAATCAGCCGTTGTCTCCGTCCCCGTCGAGAAGGAAGAACTGGTCGACTTCTGTGGCTACTGGGAAGGTTCCTTGGCCATCAATCCGACAGATTCGCTTGCAATGGGCTTCACCATAACCTCCGGTGGCGAGGGAGTCTATGAAGCCCTGTTGCAGATTCCGTCCCAAGGTTTGAGGAATTTCAAAGTCTCGTCGATTCATCAGGAACACAACCAGCTCTCCATTGGTATGGAGCAGTTGCAAGCCACATTCACGGGAACCTACGATGCCGTGACACAGCAGATAGCGGGGACCTTTGTCCAGATGGGACAATCGTATCCCTTGGTCCTTGACAAGGGAGAAGTCAAGGAGAACGCACGACCGCAAGATCCTATCAAGCCGTATCCTTACATTGCCGAGGACATCTATTTCAAACAACAGCCGGAGGGCTTCAAGCTTGCCGGAACCATTACACGACCACAAGGGGACGGCCCGTTCCCCGCTGTGGTGTTGGTCACCGGGTCAGGGTCACAAAATCGGGACGAAGAACTGCTTGGCCATAGGCCGTTCTTGGTACTGGCAGATGCACTGACACGTTCCGGGATTGTGGTCTTGCGCTATGATGACCGTGGTTTCGCCGAGTCAGAAGGCGATGCGAGTGCCGCCACATCGTTGGATTTCGCGAACGATGCCGAATCAGCCGTACACTACCTCAAGTCCTTGCCGTATGTTGATGCAGGGAATATTGGAATCCTCGGACATAGCGAGGGTGGCATCATCGCACCGATTGTCGCCCAAAGGAACCGGGACCTGGCATTTCTGGTGCTCATGGCTGGCTCCGGTGTTGACGGAGTGGCTGTACTCGAGGACCAAACAGCGGCCATTCTGAGGGCACAACAGGCTCCCGAGCCGTACATCGCGCAGACAGTACAGACTAACCTGGACATCTATGCCACAGTCTTGGATGAGGGGAGGACACTTGAGGAACGCAAGGAGGCTGTACTGCAGACACTCCTGGCGATGGGAATGTCCGAAGACCAGGCAAAGGCCCAGGTATCTGCACTATTCTTGCCATGGTATATGACGTTCCTCACACTTGACCCTTCCGATTACCTGAAGGGCCTAACCGTGCCCGTCTTGATCCTGAATGGAACGAAAGACACACAAATTTCTGCAGCACTGCACGTGCCGGCTATCAGAAAGGCTTTGCTTGCCGGAGGAAACACTCGCAATACAATCAAGGTATACGAGGGGCTCAACCATCTGTTCCAACCGGCGGAAACCGGTGCTCCTGAAGAATATGGGAATATTGATATAACAATCGACATAAAGGTTCTGGAAGATATTTCCAAGTGGATTGTCAGCGATAGGTTTCAACTATGATGCACCGATTCCAGCAACAGTGAGTTCCTTGACGTATTCCCAATTGAGTGCAACAGAAGAAACAGGTCTTCCCGATGCTGTTCCGTCCCTTGCTGGACAACCTTCAGCAATGCCATGGCATCCTTGGCATTGCCGACAGTGAATAGCTCAGAAAGGAGGGGAAGGCCTGGGAAAACGTTTGGATACCGACTTCCCTCTCGTGTTGGAGCATGGGAAATCGAAACCTAAAAGCGTTTGGTGTATGCATGGCAATAGGGAAGGGTTCCCTTGCGCTCGTAGTAATCCTGATGGTACTCCTCAGCCACATAGAAGGTTGAGGCGGGGCGCAGGGTTGTTGCAATACCCAAGCCTTTTGCCTCGAGAAGCCCGATGAGCCTGACGGCTACCTCAAACTCATGCCTGCTGCGATAGAAAACAGCGCTCAGATACTGATTGCCGATATCCGGGCCCTGTCCGTTGGCCTGTGTAGGGTCATGGATCTCAAAGAAATATTTCGCCAGTTCCTCATAGGAGATGACCAGCGGATTGTAGAGCACCCTCACGGCTTCCAAATGGCCGGTGGAGTGGGTCAGCACATCCTGATAGCTCGGATTTTCTGTGGTTCCCCCGGTGTATCCACTTACAGCGGAATACACGCCATCCTTTTGTGCAAAGAGGTGTTCAACGCCCCAGAAACAGCCGCCGGCAAAGATTGCCTGCGCAACCGGTGGGCCCGAGCGAAAGACCAGTGAAATTGAGTTTACGCAATGACGGGTATCCTTTTCTGTGAAGCGCTCTCCCAGAAATACATGTCCCAGATGACCTTCACATGTTGCACAGACTATCTCAGTCCTGCTGCCATCGGGATCGGGATGCCTGGTCACGGCAAAGGGAAGCTCCTCATCAAACGAGGGCCAGCCGCAACCTGAATGGAACTTGCTGTCTGAGCTGTACAGCGGTGAACCGCACCATTTGCAGTAGTAGGTTCCTTCCTCTTCCAGATCGGTATAGGCACCACGGAAAGCCCATTCCGTGCCTTTGTGAATGATGACCTCTTCCTCTTGCGGGGTAAGGGTCGTACGAAGTTGCATATCCAAGGGAAAGAATTCAAAGCGTTCGCTCATAGGTTCCTCATACGGTTGTTGGGCGACACTCTCCTGCTTTGCGCAAGAGGTGAATAGGAGGAGAAGAATGACAATCCAAAACAAGTGGTATCTGTTCACGTGTACTCCTGTACTCCCATCCTAGCATGCCATCACCAGAATCTGAAGAGAATCGCAGGGACACGTTTCTGGTACTTGGCATACTCAGGATATTTGGAAGCGGTGATGCTCTCCGTGAAAACAGTCGAACCGATGAACAGCAAGGTCAAGAGGAGAGGCCCTGCCAGAGTGAAATGCAGCAAGGAAGTGTGGAAGGAAGCACAGAAAAGATACATCGACCACCATACACCCAGCTCTCCGAAGTAGTTTGGGTGTCTGCTTCGCCTGAACAAACCGGAGGTTCGGAATCCTCGCTCATAGTCTTCGGAATACCGATTGTCGCGTTCAAGAAGATGATGTTTTGCTTGCTGGAATGTGTATTGCTGCTGGTCGGCAAGTGTCTCAATGCCAAGACAGAGGAAAAAGAGCACGATTGCGACAAAGCTTATGGGAGTGAATACAGAAGATGCAGGATGTGTCAGCAGGGAGAGTGGGCTGGTGAAGGCAATGAAGAGGAACTGCTGGTAGCTTGCAATGAAGAGCAGATTGAAGACGATCCAGGCAAGTGGGTTCCCTATTCGCTGCCTGAGAATGCTCCAGCGGTAATCCTCCTCTCCGGTATACCCGCCTCGTCGTGCAAAGTTGAAGGTAAGGCGTGCACCCCAAACGGTGATGAGCAGTGCTGCCACAAGAGCGGCTGCAGTGAACGATGATGCGTAAGCATACATCCAGGCATAGGCAACCGGCAGGGTGCTCCAAAGCCTGTCTGTCCAAGAGTAATCGTTGGTAAGCAGGGACAGGGCAAAGGAGAGAAGCGCCGTGAGCACAGTTGACAGGCTCACCATCTGCAGTGCGGAGAACGTTGCAGGGGAGTAGGCGACTACACCGACGAGGATGAGAACGATGGCCAAGAAGAACACGATGATGGTTGACTTGGTTGCTTTCATGCACCCACTATAGCAAACGTCATTGAGGACAGGCAAGCGGAAATCAGAGCTCTGAGAGCAGATAACGGGCGTCACCATTTCTGATGAGCACTGCCAGGGAGTAGCTTAGCTGCAGCAGGCCCAACACAAAGGTTATCGCATGCAGTGCGACGATTTCCTTGATGATGAGGCATTGGATGATGATCCAAGACATCATGATGATTCCCATTCCCATGCTGCACAGCTTCCCGACGATGGGAAATCTGAACAACAGGATGGAGCACACCAAGTTGCCGATGCCGACAATGGCAAACAGAAAGAAACCGGGCAGGAAGAATGACAGGAAGACCGATCCTTCCAGAAGCGTAATCGGAGCCCCTATTGGTCCGAGAGGTTCTTGCATGCAGGCATACCCTGCTGCCAGGGCCCCGATGCTGAGAAGGATGTGTGATCCAATGACAATCCAACGGATCAGTTTCATGGGTTGCCTGCCTTTGCCAGTGCTTGCTCCACGGCTTTCAGGATGACAATACTGCTGTAGGTTGCTCCACTGATGGTATCTACCGCCAGACTCTGTTCTTCAACAATGGTTTCCAGGATGGCTTCAGCAGGCTCTCCTTGCCCATTCCGGTGTTCCAAAAGCGAGATGGCCTGGATTCGCTGGTCAAGCACGTGAACCTGTACCCGAACCTTTACGGGAAACGTTGAATACGTGCCTTCGTAGAGACCGTCCGCCAAGGATACTGGCACCGATGGTGCAATGGGAAGCGTCACAAGATTCTGCAAATTTGTTTCCACCTGTCTGAACACCAGGGAAAAACCGACGCCAAGAAGTATCAGAGTGCAAAGGACAACAATGAGGATATGTATGCTGCGTTTCATCTCTCGTGATTCTCCAGTTCGTATCCTACGCTTCGAGGAAACTGAAGAAAAGGGATTTGCCTTCAATTATGGGAAGATTGTTATACATTTTTCTCAAAAGGTAAAAGGAGGGGCTTTTGAGCCAAAGAAAAGGGAGTTGCTTATGCAGCAACTCCCCAATAAATCGGGCTGGGCGGATTTGAACCGCCGACCCCATGTCCCCCAGACATGTACGCTAAACCCCTGCGCTACAGCCCGAAAAGTGCCGGTTACCCGACAGGAAGGAACCTTAGCATAGAAGCCTACTTGTGTCAATAAATGACTTGGTGGTAGTCAAAGAAAGATTTTTCCATTAGTGTTAGTACAAATTTCTATTAGGATGTATACTCCTTGAAGTATTATGCTACTGTACATATAGTACAGATAAACTAGGTGAGGGATACCCATGGCTCAGATGACAAAGTCGGCACTTGCTCAGTCCTTGAAGCAATTGATGGCTGACAAGACCTTGGACAAGATTACTGTGAAGGAGATCGTTGCACGCTGCGGTGTGAATCGACAGACCTTCTACTATCATTTTCGTGATATATATGACTTGTTGGATTGGATGTTCATCAACGAGGGAAATGAGTTCTCCCGCGCCTATCCGAATGCAACGGTATCAGACGATGGCCAGACAGCTGTTCAGAACCTTTGCTTCTACCTCCTGGAAAACAGAGAGATGATCGTCAATATCTATCATAGTCTTGGCCGTGAGCTGCTCGATCGTTACCTGTGCAGGGAGATTTCGAAGCTGCTTTACGCTACATTGGAGAAACGCGCGAAGGATTTTGGGGCAACAAGCGATGACTTGGATTTCCTGATCGGGTTCTATAAGCATGCGTTTGTGGGCCACATGTTGGATTGGGTGCAGGATGGATTGCCGGGTAGCTGTAACGAAATTGTGCTGAAATTTTCCCCATTATTGAAAGGAACCTTTGATTCAGCATTGAAACGCATGGCTTTATCCCATTGATTCTCACATTTGTATCAAGATTACGGTCTTGATGAATCCTATTCGATGACGTACACTGTCACAAATGCTGTTCAAGAAAGAGAGTTGCTTATGAACCAATGCTTGTCTGGGACAATGAGGAAAGTAATACTGACTTTGGTGGTTGGCCTTATCGCGCTCTCCTCAGTAGCTGCCTATCAATTTTCCCCGTTGGAACAATCTTTTCAACCGACTGGTGCTGAGAGTACCAAAACCTACACAATTGTCAATGACAGCAATGATTCCATTGCAATCAGCATCTCGGCTCTGATTCGCGATCAGGATGCACAGGGCAATGAGGTCAACACTCCTGCCGATGCATATTTCTCCATTGTTCCCAACAAACTGGTAGTGCCTCCGCAGAGCAGCTGGGTGGTGCGTGTCCAATATCGTGGACCAAGAACCGTAACCAACGAACTTTCTTTCAGACTGAAAGCTGAACAGATTCCGTATTCTCAAGGAAAAGCAAGCACTGACAAGGGGATGTTCAATTTCCTCTATATCTATACCACCAGCCTCTATGTAATGCCTTCGCGTGTCATTGAGAATGTCGGGATAAGAAGTGTCGCCGCCTCAAGCATGGAAGATGGCAGTCCTGCGCTTTCATTGACCTTGGCCAATTTGGGAACTGTACACCAATTGCTGATTTCGGCCGTTGTGGAAGTCAAGGACAGTAAAGGCAATACCGTGGTGTTGCAGGGACCTGAAGCGCTTGCTGGCATAGATGGCATGAACATTTTGGCTAAGAAAACAGTTACCAAGCAGGTTCCTTGGCCGGAAGGTCTTTCACGGAATTCCGGAGTAACCTATCAGGCCACCATCAAGTATACGAAATAAGGGGAGGTTTCTCCTTCCCCCTGAGGAAAGGGCTTTTACATGAATAAGAGAGGTTTGGCACACGCAGTGTTCCTGGTATTATTGCTTGTGCTCATGTCTCTCTTTCTTTCTGCCTTCCTCTATACATGTTTTTCCAGACCAGCGCCCACTTCTGATTCCCTGATTCCCCTCCAGGTTCCTGTTGTCACAACACCTGTAAAGCAACCGACTCAAGGCGAAGAACCGGCTGTTCCCATCGTCAGGATACCTGGAATTCCAGTCTTTGCCGGGAGTCCTTCCGTTGAGCGGGAATTGGTTCAGCCCAAGCCATTGCCTCCCTTGGCCCATTTGCTTTCCTTCCCGAATCTACCTGACCCAGCCAAGAGACGTATTGAACCAAAAGAGGTTCCTCGTATTCCGGCCAAGCCGGTGTTCGCCACAGAGCCGGTGAGCAAGGCCTATGTTCCCGAACCCCCGTACATCTTTGAACCTTTGGTACTGACAGAAGAGGAGTACGATCTTTTCTATCCTGCCCCAAGCCAAGAGGAACCGGATGAAGATTTCTGGGCAGACTTTTTCGTCGTCGGGCAAGACCAGAATATTGCGTTTGAGGATGGATTCTATTATCTGAAGCTCTTTGTGAACGATGAGGTGGTAGGGGATATTGAAGTGGAATTCCTCGGAGAGAGCCGCTTGGTGAATACGGCCGAGCTGTCCTTATACGTGAATCCCTACCTCACAGAGGAAGCGAAGACCAGGATCTTTGGCGATGGAGCCATCTCCTTGACGATTGAGCAACTCAATGAACGGGGAGTGGAAGCATATTATGATGCCATCGAATTCTCCATTCATCTTTCTTTCAGCATTGAGGACATGCCTGAACGGACCGTCAGCATCTCCTCGTCCACCATCAACCGTAGGGAGCAGTATGGCCTTTCGGGTGCCATCGTCCTCAAGCCGGCCAAATTTGCTTTGGCGAGTTCTCTCAGCCTCTATGCCTTGCTTGACTATCCGTCCGATTTCTCTGCTCTCACCAACAAGCTTCTCTCCTTGTCCGTCTCAAACCGTGCTTCCCTGTTGGGAATCGGCT
>RZYT01000296.1 GCA_009930195.1 Spirochaetia bacterium
TTTGGAAGAGATCCAGAAACAGATGCAGGGTGGGGTGGACTTGGAAAAGGCCTCCATCCTGGCCAAAGCACTTCCCTCATTCTCCACTGCAGGCCTCTCGCTGGTCAAGCAAGTCAAAACGCTGCGGGAAAAGGTGGATGAGAAGCAGAAGGAAATTGCCCGGCTCATTGAGCTTGAACAGGCGGGGGTGGGCAAACATGAAACGATCAAAGCATTCGAGCAACAGCTGAAGGCCAAAGAGAAGGTACAGTTGCTCTTGCAGTGTAAGCAAGCACAAGAAGAGTTGGCTGCGCTTTTACAGCAGAAGCAGTTGTTTGACGAACGCTTGGAGCTGGTCGATCCTCACAGCCTCAGGGATGCTGAGAGTCGGAAAGGGGAAGCAGAAAGTGCTGAGGATTCGCTGAAGAAGCTCCGTGATGAGCTTGCCTCCTGCGAATCTGAGCTCCTTGGCCTGGCCGTCCCTCAGGCCTTGCTCGATGATGTGACGATGCCCGAACTTCTGGCAAACCAGCTTGTCTTGCTTGCCAAAGCCCAACAGAATCTTGAGCAAGCCAAGAAAGATGAGAGGGAAAAGCGATCAGAGCTCACCGATTGGGAAGAACAGTACTCCTGGTTGATCTCCCAAACCCCAGAGCCAAACACCCTCAAAGAGAAGCTTCAGACGCTTGGGCAATTGGCCAGGGAGGTGGAAAAACTTCGTTGCAGATTGGCGAGTGCACAACAGGTAGCTGGCGAATTGGGCGAAGAGGAGAACTTTGATGCGGAGCAGCTTGAAGCACTTCGGTTGTTGAAAAGCGAACTGATCCGACTGCTTGCAGCGTATGACCAAACCAAAGCCCAATCCTCAAGACAGCAAAGAATCGTGGTGCTGATGGCTTTGGCGATCAGCCTTGTGTCGCTTCTGCTTGCACTGTTCGTACATCCGCTCTTTGCCCTGGGTTCCACGCTGGCACTCATCGCCCTTGCCGTGATGAAACGCGGCCCGGCAAAGGCCGGCCTGCAATCACCGCAACTTGATGCGCTTCTGCACAAGCTTGGCTATCCTTCAGGCAGTCCCCAGGACCTGCAGGCAATGACCGAACTTACCGCCACCGTGTTGCAGGATCTTGCAAACAGTGAGCGCATTGCCGAAAGCAATAGGATCAGAAAGCAAGCCGTCCGAACCAGGACTGAGGCTGAACAAGCGTATCAGGCATGGAAGGACGAATGGAAGGATGCAAGCAAGGCGCTCTATCTTTCCGATTCCCCCGCTTTGGAAGGTGCCCCCTTCTTCCCGGTAGCTGAACGTCTGAAGGAGTGGCATGCTGCCCTTGTTGCCCATCACTCCTCACGCTCCGTCCTCAAGGATGCAGAAGAGCAACGTGAAGTTGCTCTGCATACGCTGAAAGCTTTGTGTGCAACCGAAAAAGAAGCCAATGAAAGCTTGGTTGCGCATGCACAAACCTTGCTCAAGCAGATCGAAAAAAGCCATACGTTGCTGCGCACCAGGGAGAATCTGCAATCGCGTATCGAAGAGCAGCGTGAGCAAACCGACAGGAAACAAGCCAGCTACCAGGCAATCTTTGAAAAGCTGGGTCTTGCATCCGATGACCTTGCCACCTTGAGGCAACTGGTCACCGCTCTTCCTGCCTATCAGGAGCTCAAGGACAAAGTGAAGCTGGTCCAGCTCCGAATGAAGACGTATGCACAGGATGTCCAAGCAGAGGCCGAAAGCCTGACGGTTGAGGCTATCCAAGCCCAATTGGAACGGTTCGAACCCATGCAGAAGGAGTTTGATGCGCTGAAAGCTGAGCTTGCCGGTGAGATGGCACTCATCAAGCAGGCGAAGCATGATGCCCAATTGGAACAGGCCGAACTCAGCTATGCCCTCAAGCGTTCGGAACTTGAAGAGCGCAGGGAAGAAGAAGTGCAATCTCGTATGGTGCATCTCCTGCTCTCCCAGGTGCGGACACAGACGGAACGCTCGTTCCGGCCCGAGGTGCTGAGGCGATCCAGTGATTGGCTGGCCCGCATCACCTCACAGCGCTATACCCTTTCGGTTGGACCGAAAGGCTTTGCAGCACATGATACGGTGCTTCAGCAGAGCTTCTCACTTGACGAACTTTCCAGCGGTACGAAGGTACAACTGCTGTTTGCCGTACGCATGGCGTTTCTGGAAATGCAGGAAGTCTCTTCGGGGTATCGGTTCCCCGTCTTCTTCGATGAGCTGATGGCAAACAGTGACGATGAGCGTTCGCTGGCGATAGCCAGGTCAATTGCCGAGATTTCACGAAACCGGCAGGTTTTCTACTGTACAGCGCAGGCCGATGAGGTGGACAAGCTCACCAAAGAGGCGGGAGATCTGGTCCATGTCATTGATCTTGAGGATGCGAAACGAGGATATGCGCTTCAGCGCCACCCCTTCATTGCTCCCAAGAGTACCCTGAAAAGCCTCCCTCCCTTCAGCGAGGATTACAACCAGTACGCAAAGGCATGCTCCGTGGCGAGTCCTGCCCTGCACGGCCCGCTGGGGGAACTGT
Organism: Spirochaetia bacterium; assembly: GCA_009930195.1. Taxonomy (GTDB): domain Bacteria; phylum Spirochaetota; class Spirochaetia; order Sphaerochaetales; family Sphaerochaetaceae; genus Sphaerochaeta. The sequence continues at coordinate 2,520 of RZYT01000296.1, forward strand.
CCAGTTGGTATCTGTGCACGTCAAGCAAAGAGCTGGAGGCCTTGCTCTCCCGAGGATTGTCCACCTGTGGACAGGCAAAAGAGGTGCATGCACGGTATC
>RZYT01000297.1 GCA_009930195.1 Spirochaetia bacterium
GGAAACAGCACGCTCCTGGGCAAGGAAGCTATCCTTACAAACCCAGGCCAAGGTCGCCATTACCAGTGTCAATCTGCCTAGGGGAAAAGCCATTGCCTGTTTTGATGAAGGTGAGTCTTTCCTGGTTCCCTATCAGCATCTGAGTGCATCCTACCCTGGATGCGGGGATCTGTATGCAAGTCTCTTGCTTGGGTTCTTGCTTGATAAGGAGTCCTTCCGAACTGCGGCAACTGCTGCTGCGTCCTATACTTCCCTTGCCATAGAACGGACACTGGCATGCGGCTATGAGCATCGGCATGGGGTCATGCCCTCTCTCATGTTTGCTGACCTTGTTCAGGGAAAGATGAGCCATGGCACTTGATGTATTGGTGGTCGCCCCTCTGCACCATGAATTGGAAGGAATCCTAACAAAGCTGGATGAGCCCATTGATATCTCGGGAAAACGCGTTGTGGGTACCCTCATCGGGGTTGGCAAGGTGGTAAGCGCCCTAGCCACCCAGCAAGCGATTCTCGCCTACCAGCCGAAGCAGGTGGTACTGCTGGGGTTTGGCGGGGCTGTCGATCCGAACTTGGAAATCGGTTCTGCACTGATTGCCACCAAGGTTGTCCAGTACGATCTTGACCTGAGAAGATTCAGGCTGGCTTGGGGTGATACCTTCGGTCCCGAAGGTACGGTCGTCAAGGGTACCTTGGATCTGTTTGCACCCCCGTTGGCTGGCTTTGCTTCTGCCGTGTTCGGCACAGCCGATAGGTTCCTGCTTCGCAGTGAGCGTGAGCAACATCCTGAGCTTGCAACGGAATTGGGTATCGGTCTTGCCGATATGGAAGGGTATCCGGTGGCCCTCGCTTGCCGGATGCACCAAATCCACTGCACCCTGCTTCGCATCGTCAGCGATGATGCGCAAGGAAGGCGGGCCAAACAGTTTTCCGTCTTTGCCAAACTGGGACGGAAGAAGCTTTCAGAGGGTCTTCACTCGTTGCTGGAAGAGCCGAGGGAAAAGTCTCCTACCAGCTTGTAGACACGCCCATCCTGTTTCAGTTCAATCTCACGGTCAGGGAAGTAGGCTTTGATCCTGCTGCGTAGGTATGCCATGGCAGCATCCTCAATTTCCTGCTTGTCCTCAGCCTTGACGCGCGAGAGCGTACGGATTTCCACCGAGACGATATAGCCCCTGCCATAGGTGCTCCCGTATCCAAGGGTAAACTGTGTACCGGTGGAGAAGAGGCCGTCATAGGCCACAGACGCCGCTTTGCCGCGGGCAGGGCGGTTGGGATGCAGGGGATAACGTTCGTGGAAGGTGTCCTCAAGATAGTGATCAAGATCATCAAAGAGCTTTCTCAGGACCCCTTCCAATGCGATTTGCTTGGGGTGGGAGCTCATGATTTCTCATCCTCGAGATGATACCGCTGCAAAAACGAGTAGTAGGAGGAGAGAGCACTGTTTGCTGCCGGCTCGGGTGGAGGAAGAGAGAGCTCCTGTTTTTGTTCGGGAACGACGACTTCCTTGGGCCCGAGGGTGAGCTGGTCGAACTTGGTGCGTTTGGCCAGCTTCTCGGCAAAGCTCTGCATCGCTTCCTCGTTTTCCTGGAAGATCTGGAGTGCCCCTTGGCTCATCGAGGCAAGCGCAAGGGGGTTGGTTGCGTCAAGCTTGTACTCCTCTCCCAAGTTTCCATGCACCCTGGTATAGGAGATGTCGTCGATGGTAGGTGCTATCTGGTCTATGACCTGCATCTGGGAAGTTGCATAGATCTTCTGGATGGGGGCACCCTTTGCAGGATCGATCCACCCGATGACCCCGGTTCCGGCACCGCTGATGGTGAAGGTGAAGTCACTGCTTGCCGTGGAGAGGCTGAGGATATGGAATTTCTTGGCATCGGGATAGAGGCGCTTTGCTTCCTTGTATGCGTAGAGGCTGGGATTGTTTGCCACAACCCCTCCATCGATGAGGGTTTGCATCGTCTGTTCCTGACGATCGTAGAGATATGCAGGCTTGAAAAACGTGGGAGCGGCGCTGGTAGCCCTGGCTGCCTCCCAGAACAAAAACTGATGGGAGTCCATGGAACTGATGAGAAACGGTTTCCCGTTGGAAGCATCATAGGAGACAACCAGGGTGGGGACTACGGCCTCACAGAGGGGAGTTTCCTTGAACATGAGCTTCAAAAAGCGTTCCAGCGGTGCTTCATCATACTTGTCGATGAAAATCTGGCTGAAAATACGACCTTGGCTTTTGGGGAAAATCTGCTTTCCCTGCTTCAGATAGAGAGATTCCAGAGTGGAGACATCGACACCGAAGGGCAGGGTGCCCAACAAAAGCTCTTCCTCTTTCTTTCCCCTCAGTCTTTCCCAGAAACTTCTCTCCTGCTGCTCATAGATGTAGCTGATGTACCGGCTGTCCACGGCAAGGTTGGTTTTCTCGACCGGGGCGCCCAGGGCAAGGGCAAGCAAGCCACCTGTGGAGGTGCCTGCGATCAGGTCAAAATGGGAGTACAAGGGACGGTTGTCCCCAAGGTGTTCCAAAAGGGACGCAAGCTTTGCAAGCAGGACTGCAGGGATGATGCCGCGCATCCCACCTCCGTCGATGGAGAGGATGAATCGTTCTTCCTGTTGGGGAGAGGGTG
>RZYT01000298.1 GCA_009930195.1 Spirochaetia bacterium
CCAGTTGACCGGAGGAAAGCCAGCCATGCAACGGAGATAAACCTACCAGCATAATGTAATCGATGATAGAACCTTGGATATGCATGCTTGGCATGCAGAAGTAAATCCAAGGAGGTCAAGAATGACCAATCTCAAGGAAATCCTGCGTTTACATTACGGAGGATTCAGTCAAAGAGCGATTGCTAGTAGCCTATGCTGCTCCCGGGATGCCGTTGCACTTTGCATCAAACGTGCAAAGGAGCGCGAGTTGAAACTCCCGGTTGCTGAGGACATCACCAATGAGGATCTGAGGGCGTTGCTGTACAACAGCCAAGAAGGGATCCGTGACCCGGAATACATGCTTCCTGACTATGCTTACATTGTGGAGGAACTGAAGAAACCTCATGTAACCAGCGGGTTGCTATGGACTGAGTATCTGGTGCAATGCAAGAGCGTGAGACTGAAGCCATACAGCATAAGCCAATTCAACGCGCTGGTACGTGACTATTCCCTACGTCACAATATCGTGCTCAGACAGGACCATCGTCCTGGGGAGGTTCTGGAACTTGATTGGTCTGGCTCTGCTATTCTGCTCTGCGACAGGTTGACTGACGACACCATCCCCTGCCACCTGTTCGTGGCGGCATTCCCGTTCAGCAACTATTTCTATGCTGAGGCCTTCAGCTCGATGAACATGCTCGCCTGGGTGACCGGCATAGTTCATGCATTGGAATTCTTTGAAGGGGTTCCGCTGATATTGAGACCAGACAATCTTAGAACCGCAATTCTGAAACCGGACAAGTATGAGCCTGAGCTGAATACTGCGATGACCGAGCTCGCACAGCATTATAAAACCGTGGTGGTTCCTGCCAGAGTAAAGGCACCTCGCGATAAAAATGTTGTAGAAGGGGCTGTCGGGTATGCATCCCGTCAGATAATCGCCGCAGTGCGCAACCAGAAGTTTTTCACGCTCGGGGAAATGAACCAATGCATCTGGGACTATATGGACCAGCTCAATGCATCCGACTTCAAGAAGAAGGAAGGCTCACGGCTGGTCTTGTTCAAGGAACAGGAACAGACAGAACTGCTGCCGCTTCCGAGCAAACCCTTTCAACTTTTTGATCGGACTACGGCAACAGTCGCCCCGGATTATCACATCGAGTTTGATCACCGGTTTTACAGCCTACCATCGAATCGGATAAATTGCGAGGTCATGGTAAAGGGCTCGGCGGATAGGGTTTTCATTTACTACAAGGACAAATTGCTCGCTGAGCACCCGAGAAAGCCGGTGAAGGGGCAGAGAAGTACCTTGCCTGAACACATTCCCGAGAAGCATAGAGACTATCTGCAATGGTCGGCGGACTATTTCCTCAGTCAGGCGAGAAGGATTGGACCAGCTACCGTGCAGATGATCAGGAACGTGCTGGCAAGCAGGGAATATGAAGTGCAGTCCTATCGCTCTTGCGTGGGTATCTTGCGCATTGCAAAACGATATTCCACAGAGTGTTTGGAGGCAGCATGCAAGGAGGGGCTGGAAAGTGGTCTCCACTCCTACAAGGCTGTAAATGCGATTGCAAAGACCCTTAAGGATACCGTCATCCCCGTCGGTGAATCGGCATCCTTGATGGATGTGGATGACCAGGATTTGGGAGACCTTTACTGTACCCATGAGACAGGAGGTTCCCGATGACAGGCAAGGAAAAGCAACTGGTGATGAACTTCGAGCATCTGGGAGAGGATTGTATTGCAATGGGCCTGGTTGAGGCATTCTCCTCGCCATCGATGCAACACACCCCATTCTTTGATGTGTTGCTTGACACCACGGCCAAGGCAATGCTGCAACGCAGAAACAGCAGGGCCGAAAGACTGCTGAAGATGGCGAAGCTGCACAACACTACGGCCAATATTGATGGTATTGAATACCATCCTGAACGCAACTTGGACAAGCTCACCATGGATAGGCTGTCAACCTGCGACTACATCAAGAACCATGTCAATATTTGTATAGTAGGTGCTAGTGGAACGGGTAAGTCATACATCTCAAAAGCGTTAGCTTGTCGTGCGTGTCAATGTGGCTATCGGACCAAAGTAGTTTCCTACCCGTCCTTGATGCGTGAACTCACCCAGCTGTATTCGCATGATATGCCGAAGTTCGAAAAGAAACTGCGGTATTACTCGCGTTTTCCGCTCTTGGTGATTGATGAATGGCTTTGCCAACAACCAGAGAAACAGTGGACACCAATCCTGCTGGAATTGATGGAAAACCGTTATGATGCCACTTCGACCATCATCTGCACCCAGCTGCCGATTGAGAACTGGCCGAAGGTGATCGGCAATGTTGCCTTGGGGCAAGCAATCCTTGGAAGGGTTACTGCGGCCTCGTATATCTTGAGGTTGGAAGGACAGGACTTACGATCCAGACATTCCTCAAAGCCGTGACAAAGACTAATTCCCTGTCAGTTATTGCTGGCAGGGTTTTGAAAATTCTATGGCTGGGTTTAGTCCGGTCAAGTGGCCGGGTTGGGTCGTTGAACTCACCATGTTGCGGATGAGCATATCAGCGTGGAACACTTACGCTTGGCTTACCGGGGGTACCTCAGCCTGCTCTCCCATTTTTGTCCGTGAGGAATACCTTC
>RZYT01000299.1 GCA_009930195.1 Spirochaetia bacterium
GCAAAGCCGTCCTTGAACGCTGCAGAGCGCGGCAAGGAGAGGTTGGAGAGCAGGGTGAGCGCCATACCCTCTTTCACCAACTGCTTGTCTTCACCCTCGTACTGGGCAAACTGCTTCTCCGTTCCTTCCTTCGTTGCATCTATATCGTTGAGAAAGGTTGCAGCAAGTTGCCTTCCTTCCTTGACCTTGAGGTCATGCTTGATCTTAACCGGGTCGACCTGGAGCGCTTCGGTCTTCTCCAGCGCCAATTCCCATGCTGATTTGATAATTGCCATTTCTCACTCCTGTTGACTTTCTCAAAGATAGTACAGTTCCCCGTCTTGGACAAGTCTTGGTTTGGTGGTAGGCTCGACCTATGGAACTGGAACTGATGATCATCTACCTCTTTGACCTCTTCGGCACCTTTGTCTTTGCTGTAACCGGGGCTGTAAAAGGGGTACGCCTGAAACTCGACATCCTGGGGGTGGTGGTCTTTGCCGCCACCGTCGGCTGTGGTGGCGGGATGTTCCGTGACATGCTGCTCGGGGCAACCCCTGTTGCCGCTTTCACCAACAGCGCCTACATTCTCATCTCTGTCGGGACCGGACTGGCTGTATTCTTCCTGGCTCCCAAGTTTGTGGGAAAGTGGAGGGTCATCCTTTTTGCCGACTCCCTGGGACTGGGAGTCTTCACGGCCATCGGGGTGGCCAAAGGTGCCATGTATGGCATCGGGCCGGTGGGGCAGTTGCTCTGCGGTGTCTTCTCGGCAGTTGGGGGAGGAGTGGTCCGCGATATCATGAGCCGCTCTGTTCCTACCGTACTCACCACTGACTTCTATGCAACAGCATCCCTCTTGGGTGGCATCATCTACCTCCTGTTGGAACTGACCAGCCTCGGGCTTTTTGCAAAATTCATGATCGTAAGCGGTGCGGTGTTCATCATCCGCCTCATTGCGATCAAGTATCACTTCCATCTGCCGGTTGCCGACACGGCATTGCCGGTGGATGACTACCTGAATCTCCAGAAATGATCGGAAGGCCGTATGCACTCATATCCCGTCTACTATGAACAGCCGTATCTCACCAGCTTGGAAGCAACCGTCGTATCCATAACGGACAAAGGGGTCATTCTTGACCGGACCATCTGTTACCCCGAAGGGGGAGGACAGAGTGGAGACCGAGGAACGATCGGGGGCTGTGTCTTGCTCGACACGACCAAGGACGATGAGCACACCATCTACCACCACGTTGAGAACCCGACCTTCCAAGCCGGCGAGCAGGTGCTCATAGGGTTGGACTGGAACTACCGCTATCGCTTCATGCAGATGCACACCGCCCAGCATATGGCCAGCGGTCTGCTCTTCTCCCACTTCGGCATCCAGACAGTGAGCGTCCACCAGGGCCAGTCCATCCTTACCATTGAGACGGATGCCCAGCAAATCTCCCTCAGTCAGTGCCATGAGCTTGAGGACTTGGTCAATGAGCAAGTCCTTGCCTCCCATGCGGTTCACTATGAGGTGCATACCCAGGCTTCGGCACAGGAGCTTGGATTGAGAAGGTCCATCAAGGTGGAAGGGGATGGCGTGCGTGTGGTGGTGGTCGAGGATGTGGACACCATCGCCTGCGGCGGCCTGCATGTCTCCAATACCCGTGAGATTGGTCTTTTCCATTATGCAGGGCAGGAGAAGATCCGGTCCCACATCCGGCTCATCTTCACCGTCGGGGAGACTGCAAAACAGATGATCCGAGCAGCCGAGGCGGTGGCAGCTGGGTTGGGAACACTCTTCTCCGCTCCCTTGGGGGAGTTGGTGACGGTTGCCACCCAAGCCGTGGAGCAGGCTGCTTCGGACAAGCGGGAACTTCAGAAGGCAGAGGAGCGTATCGCAGCCTTGGAATTGGACAAGCGGGTACAGAAGGCGGCAGTGAAGGACGGGGTGCCGGTGGTGGTCTGGGACGTGGATGCCGATCTTTCCCTCAAGGATATCGGCCTTGCCGTGCTCTCTCATCCCGATCTCGCACTCTGTGCGGCCAAGCAGGACGGACAGAGGGTGCTCTGGCTCATCGGCTTGCAGGGACGGGCAGCCGACCTGATTGATTTTTCTCATGCCAAACAGGCCTTGCTTGCCACCATCAATGCAAAGGGAGGGGGAAGACCTCCCCTGTACCAAGGGGCTGGAAGTGGAGAGGCTTCTGCACTGTTTTCCGCTTTCGGGGAGCTCTTGTCATGAAGAAGCCTCATTGGGTGGACGCGCTCTTTTCCAAGAAAAGCTATCTGCGTGAGGATGGTTCGTTTCATGTGAGAAAGTTGCTCTTTCGCACATTCATCGCCATGCTCTTCATCTTCACCCTCTACTTCATCGGGTATCGCATCTACAGCGGCCTGGGCTTGGACAAGAATGTGGTCGTACAAACCTTCATCGAGGATTTCGGCGTACTGGGCGTAGCCCTGTATGTCTTCATCGTCGACTTGTTTGTACTTCCGCTTTCGGTGGACCTGATGTGGCCCTTCGTGTTGGAATGGCATCCGCTCATGATCATCGCGGTCATGGGAACTGCCAGCGTGGCCGGAGCCTTCTGTGCCTATCTTTTCGGAAGGCTTGTGGG
>RZYT01000056.1 GCA_009930195.1 Spirochaetia bacterium
CGGTTCAGCAACCGGCTCCGGTTCAAGCACTTCCGGTTCTTCTGCGATGGGTTCCAATTCCGGTTCTGTGATGGTCGGCTGGGGAGGAACATCGCTTGCCACACGTGCTGAAAGCACCTGCGGTGTCTCAGGTGTAACCGGTTTGATCGTGATCACGATACGGTCGCTGGGAGCCTTGAGAATCCTGCTGACAAGCGTGGTGACACGCGCGGGTACGGGAATCTTCTCAACCTTCACGCTGATGCTCTGCAAGGAGGAGGGGATGAATGGCTTCTGCTCTACGACAGAGAGGGAGGAGACGGGTGCGATGATGGGTGTGATCGATACGTTCATCGGTTGGGGAGTCTGTGCTACGTAGGGCTTCGTGGAAGCACGGACCGAACGGGGGGCGGGGGGCAGCAGCGGCTGGGCTATCTGCTGTACCAGCTCTCTGGCAAGCATCATATCGGGGTAGGTGGCATAGGTAAGGTAGTATCCGGCCTCAATGCGTTGGGCACGGGCTGTTTTTTCGGCCATCTCCAGCTTTTCGAAGGTGCGGACCGGCCGTTTGACCCTGGTCAGGCCGTTGTAGCTCTCAACCTCACCCAAAAAGGTGGTTACGCTCTCCTCATCCTCCGTAGTGATGACCAGCATCTCTCCTTCGCCTTCAAGCACATACTTTGAGACCGGCGTGGTCACGGTAAGTGTCCCTCCTTCCAGAGGGAACGTGTTGAAGGTTGCCTTGCCGGAAACCAGATACAGCTCGGCTTGCCTGCCGACAAGGTTTCCGGTGACAAGCAGGGAGTTCTCATATACGTTGATCGTTCCACGTGGGGTTACCAGCAACAGGGGAGTATCGGGATTGCTGATGATCCAGCCTTCGCCGATTTGGCTGATCACTTCTTCGGTCAGCTCAAGTGCATTGCCCTGGGTGTCATAGAGTTTGAGGGAAGAGATATCACCATCACCTATGAAAACCGAATCGTCGGCAACGAGATTTGCAGAGAGGCATAGGGCCAGAAGCAAAAGACCGACATGTTTGAACAACCAATTCATATACACTCCCAACGCGGTTGTCAGAGCAAGGAAATTCTGACCGCGGTATCCAGCTTGTAGGTTGATCGGGCTGACTCGTCATACAGGATGCTCAACCCGATATCAAAGGTATAGGGTTTGACCTTGATGACTGCGGTGGCTCCGACAACTACGTTGCGCAGTGTGCCCAAGCCGGCAAAAAATCCTTCCCCTGTAGAGATAGGATAAAGCTTTTCATAACTCAAGTCCAGCGAAACGATGTTCAGGAAACGCTTATCAATGCGGGCAGTTGCAAGGAATCGGTGGTTGCTGTAGGAGCCACTGGCATAATCACTTACCAGCTTTGCCCTGAGGTACACTCCCTGCCGGGCAAAGTTCAGGCTGAACATGGCATCCAGGTGTGCCGTGCCCAGGCTGACATGCAGTGCATCGAGTTCTTCCTGGCTCCTGACTTCGAAATCGGAGGCAAAATACTCTGCATGGTAGTAGCCGACTGTGGGGACGGTGATACTCGCATTGAAAATGAAAATGCTCTTGGCGTGTCCCCAAAATCCATACCGGTAGGCCAGAGCGGGTTGCCTGGTCTTCACATCGGGTGTCTGCAGCAACACATTGGCAAACACATCAAGGCTGAAAGACGGCCATTCGTAGAGCGGCAAGGAGAAGTCAAGTGCTATCAGCTTGCGCCCCAGAGCTGCTTGTTCCCCCTCCTCACGTTCCGGGCTCATTGCAAAGGAGAGGCCGACCTGCATCTTGGAGAAGGTGGGGAAATCGGCGTACTCATACAAGGGGCGGGTGAAGATGCGCCAAGCCGAAAGGGTAGGCTCGTAGATGTCGTTGGTGATGAACTCAAAGCCTGCATTGGGAATGCCCATCTTGTTGCCGTCGATCATCACATCAAGACCGGGTCTGGTGGCCCGGACCCCGACGCCACGATCGAAAAAGCCATTGATCAGGGCACCGTCACCGAGGGTGATGCCAAGCAGCTTGCCATAGCGTACATAGATCTTGTCGTACCGTTCCCCGTACTGGATCGAACGGATGAAACGGGTGTAGTGCTTGAGGATGCCAAGGCTGTACTCAAGGGTTTCCATGGACTCATCCCGGGTGGGCATTTCCCAGTCGGTGAAGTCGAGATTGAGGCGGAAGGGGTCGGTGGTTACCTGTCCCTTGATCTTGAGGTCCAGCTGAAACAGTAGTTTTCCCACAGAGAAGTCAGGCATGTAGGAGATGCTGAAGAAGCCGTCGCTGGTGGCGACGCCTTCCAGGATACCGTCACCAGTGCTCTCCGGAGTATTGTTCATATAGCTGGGAAATGAGAACGCAACAGAGTTCTCCACCGATGGTGGAGAAGCTGCATCATCCGCTCCCATATCCTCTCCGGCAACGGGGAAGGCCAAAAGGAGCATTGTCAGAAGCAGTACCAAAACGCGACTGCTCATGCTTCCAACCTCCTTCCACCTTTATCATCCCACATACTCTGTATGGATGTAAACAGGTTGGGAGAGTGCAAGTTACACCCTGCCCGGGAATTGGTGGGCATGATAGATGTGCTCGCGGGTAAGTTTGTCCAACTGCGACAATTCCTTGATGATGGGCTTGAGCCGGGAACGGATATTGGTCTGGTCGTACGGGCAAACCGGTTTGACCACCGGAAGGTCATATGCCTGTGCGAGACGGCTGGTCACCTGTTCATGCACTTCTATCATGGGCCTGATGATCGACAGCTTGCCGTCAAAGAAGGGTTGTACAGGTTGCATGGTTGAGAAGTTTGCACGAAAACAGAGATTCATCAGGCTTGTTTCCACCAGATCATCGAGATGGTGTCCCATTGCAATGAGTTTGATGTCATTGGCGGCTGCATAGTCGAAGAGAATCCTTCGCCGGTTGCGCGAGCAAAGATAGCAGTTGAACTCTCCCTTGAAGGAAGCGGGGTACTGGTGCTCGTCGACAATGAGAAACTCATACCCCAGATCGGTAAAATAGGTGGTCAGAAGGGTGCGGTACTCATCGGGGATGGGATGCTCGATCCAATTGATCATCATTGCTTTCAGCTGGTAGGTGATGGGAAGCCATGCCCTTCTGATCGAGAGGGCAAGGGCCAGGGCAAGGCTGTCCTTTCCTCCGCTTGCACTGAGCAGGACCGTCTCATCGGAACGAATCATCGAGTACGTGTTTATGGCTTTGCCCGTCTGCTTGACAAAACGCATCACCCATGGGGGGATGTCTCCGTCAATGAGGGAGCGATAAGAAAGTTTTTCCATGAAATCAGGACTCCAATACCCTCTCAAGATCTTTCGTTGTGATCGAGGGGTGTGTGAAGATTCTGAATTTTCTGAGGCTTTTTGTAAAGACCCTACCGATATCATGGGAAAAAATCTGGTCGAGGAGGGCGAATGAGGAGACCGAACCGTCCTCAGTGAGGATCGGAATGTCAGACTCAAAGGAGATCGGCTCGGGAATGTCGATGACCAGGTGATGGGAGGGCACACCAAGCCGATCGGCGAGTTCCTGTTCGAACCGGGTTCGTTCAGCCAACCCCAGCGCGCCTCGTTCCCATGCCGAACCACGTTCAAACGGCTTCTCATAGCGGCAGGGGTACAGTTGGTTGTCACGCACCAGGGAGAAGAGCGGACTGATATCCTTCCCCAAAAGGGAGAACTGCTCATCATCAAGTGTGTAGAGTTGCTCCGCGTTGAGACGTTTCTCGGAAAGAGCGAGCAACAGGGCCTTCTTGATCATGGCGGTGGCACTGCGGGTAGTCTTGTGCCAGTACACATTGCGATACATCAGGTATTTGCTGAAGAGCAGGTGTTCCACAGAGGGGAGCGCCTGTTCGAGCAAGGCAATGTGCCTTTCTGCAACCACGAGCTTGTCGGTGATGTAGGAAACGTCCTGCATGCCATAGGGAACCCCGCAAAAGAAAGCATCCCTGTTCAGGTAATCGAGTTTGTCCGGGTCGAGGGCACCGGAAAGCAACGAACGGTAGAGTCCGATCTCTTCTTCCTGATTTGCTCGGTTCTCATCGATGATGGCAGCAACCTTTGCCGGGTCGAGACCTGCTTCCAGAATAGCAGCTCTGAGTTGCTCATCCCCTTCGATCAGGTCTCCTGCAATCTCCTCATGACTTTTGAGCGGGAGCTCTTTCAATGAGTGTGCATAGGGGAAGTGGCCGATATCATGCAGAAGGCTTGCACAGAGAAAGGTGTTCATACCCTCCTCGGTGAAAGGAGTGTCAGCATGGCTTCCTGTTGCTTGTTTCAGCAGGCCTATCAGGATCTGGGAGCTTACGTAGTACACCCCAAGGCTGTGGTCCAGGCGTGTATGCACGGCTCCAGGATAGAGATGGAACGTCGGTCCGAGTTGCTTGATTCTCCCCAACTTCTGGACACAGGGGACACTTAGCACCCGTTTCATCTGTGCAGAGAGGTGAATGTCCTTCCACAAGGGGTCTCGGATGCTCTCCCTCTGACTGCTGAGCAGGCTGGCGAGCAGGGTATTGGCTTTGCTTTGCATACGGCCATAGTAAAGCAGTGCAATGTGTCTGTAAAGGCTGGCTTTGGCCGTCAAGCTATGGCATCATATTCGTATCGAAGGAGGAACGCATGCACCCCTACCTGATCATCGCGGATGATTTCACCGGAGCAAATGACAGTGGCATCCAGTTGGTGCGCCATACATTTCCCACCCATGTCCAGATACGCCAAGCATCTGAAACGCTTGATGACGGGTTGAGTCTGGTTCTGGACACCGAGTCGAGGAATATGGATGAGCAGGAAGCTGCACAAGCGGTTGCAGAGGGCCTTTCCTCTCTTCCTTCCACCGATTTTGCTACCATCCTGAAAAAGGTCGACTCAACGTTGCGGGGAAATATCGTAGCTGAGGTGGAAGCCTCTGCATCCTTCTTTGGCTCAGAGCTCATTGTGGTGGCAACCGCCTTCCCTGACCTTGGCAGAACGTGCAGGCAGGGTGTGGTCTACGTCAAGGGAACCAGGTTGGGGGAGACGGAAGCTTTCCGTGATCCCAGAAAGCCTGTGGTCGAGGACAATCTGGCAACTCTCTTTTCCGGCAGGAAAAAGACCGTGCTCATCGATACCTCCCACCTGCGTTCCGGTTCCTTCTCCATCGACGATGCCCAGGTAGTCGTATGCGATGCCGAGCTGCAGAGCGACCTGGACAAGGTGGTGGCATGGGCTTCCAGCTTGGGCAAGCGCATACTCTTTGTCGGCAGCGCAGGGCTTGCGCAAGCTTTGGTGGAGTACTCCAGACCGAGCAGGCCGGCCCTTGCCCTGATTGCCAGCCTCAGTGAGACAACGAAGCATCAGGTGTTGTATGCACGGGACCACGGGAGTACCTGTATAGTCCTGAACGTGGATGATTTGGTCGGAAACAAGGATCTGTCTCCCTATCTGGATAAGGCGAAGGCTGCCTTGGACAACAAAGAGAACGTGCTTCTGGTTGTCTCCTCTGTTCTGGACCGTTCAGAATTTGAACGTTCGCTGGCTGAAGGCAGAAACCTTGGCTTGACCGATGCACAGATAGCCGATCTGATCCGTGAGAACCTGGGGAAGCTTGGCAAGCAATTGCTTGACGCACACCCCATTTCAGGTGTGTTTCTGACAGGGGGGGATACAGCTTTCGGCCTGCTCTCCCTGTTGGGAGTGCAGAAAGTGGCTATCAAGCGGGAGGTGGTTCTCGGGCTTCCCTTGATGAGGATTGTCGGCAGCACGTATGATGGCTTGGGTATGGTGACGAAAGCTGGAGCTTTCGGCAACACGGATGCAATTTCCTATGCACTCCGTGTGCTCAGGCAACAGGATTGACAGGAGAGAGCAGCATGAGCAGATTCGGCATTACTTTGGGAGATCCGTGTGGCATCGGGGTGGAGATCACCCTCAAGGCTTTGCAGGCGAAGCGTGAGTATCAGAAGGATGTGCTGCTGTTCGGCACCCTTTCCTTGCTGCACTACTATGCGAAGCGGCTGGGTTATCCCATGCGCTTCCACCAGATCCTGAGTATTGATGAGTGGGAAGAGGGTGCCATCAATGTCTATGATCCCCTTCCTGTCATACTTGAGGAAATAGAAATCGGCAAGGTTACCAAGCTTGGGGGTGAGATTGCCTTTCTGAGCGTGAAAAGTGCCATTGAGTTTGCCTTGCGGGGGGATATCGCCTCGGTGGTGACCGCTCCCCTGAACAAGGAAGCGTTGCATCTGGCCGGGCACAAATTTGCCGGCCACACCGAGATTTTCGGCAACTATGCACATGGGGAATCCTATGCAATGCTCCTGTGGAGCGAAAAGCTCAAAGTTATCCATGTTTCCACCCATGTCAGCCTGCGTGAGGCGTGTGACAGGTGCACCAAAGCCCGTGTGCTGGATGTGATCCATCTTGCCCAGGAGACCATGGTGAAAACCGGCATCTCCTATCCCCGCATTGCCGTTGCCGGTCTCAATCCCCATGCCGGCGAGCATGGGCTGTTCGGCCGAGAGGAGATCGAACAGATCATCCCAGCCATCGAGGCAGCCAAAGCGGAAGGGCTTTCCGTGGAAGGCCCTATCCCGCCCGATACCGTGTTCGTACGGGCCCTGAAGGGTGCGTGGGATATCATTGTGGTCATGTATCACGATCAGGGGCATATCCCTTTGAAAATGCTTGCCTTTGACAGTGGCGTGAACATCACCGTCGGACTGGATGTGGTACGGACCAGCGTCGACCACGGTACAGCATTCGATATAGCAGACAAGCTGGTGGCCAGTGAGCAAAGCATGCTTGAGGCCATCTCAATCGGGCATAAGCTTTCATGAGAAAAGGAGAGGGAAACCCTCTCCTTCTCCAGCAAACCGAACAGCAATTCCTTATTTCACATAGGGAATTGCATAGGGTCCATCACTGAGCCAGACAATCTTGAGGTCTTTCTTTCCCTCAAGCTTTCTGATGTGCTCGATGGTTGCAAGCACCACCTTGCTGAAATCCTCATCTTTACAGAATGCTTGAGCATCCACACCCGGCAATCCGTTGGTCTGCATGCCCTTCAGCTGTGGTGCATAGTAGAAGTAGTGGTCAAGCGGAATCTTGTCAAAGAGGGAAGCCCACTTCTGCACCTGCCACTGGTCGGGAATGAACGGCCAGTCCTTGCTGTGCAACACCCGAACCAGTTCTTCGCTGCTGGTGAGGGCAAGCAGGGCAAGCACGGTCTTGTACATGACCGAACCGATGATATCCTTCTTGTCGGTGAAGTTGGCGATACTGATCAGATACCCGTCCTTCTTCAGTGCCCCGATGGCTGCAAAGCCTGCCTTGGCAGTCTGGTAGTGGTTGATACCGACAAACCCCCCGTGGGTGATGACGATGTCAGCCTCCTCGGCCACCGGTATCTTTGCATAGCCCTTGACCATCTCGAAGGCCGCAAGGTGAGCCGCTTCCAGGTCCCCTGCATAGACGCCGGTGATGGCGAACTTGTGGTCGAGGGTCACATTGATGATGAAGTCCACACCGGCCATCTTGGCAAATGCAAGCGACTCCTCATGTACGGGGTTTCCTTCCAGATTCAGGTCACGGGAATCTGCATGCCCCATGAGGTTTGCACCATGGAAGAGGAAGGTGCCGTGTTCACTGATCAGGCCGGGGCAGACGGATTTGCGTCCGCCGCTCACTCCTGCCATGAAGTGGCTCTCCACCAGTCCGGTAAGGATCTTCAGGTCTGCATTGACGTACAGACTGTTGATCTTCACTTCGCTGCCGCGCTCGGTCTTCCCCAGGAAGGTCAGGTTCGCATCATCCTTGCAGTCATGGTTGATGACCTCAATGTTGTTTGCGAATACCCAGGGATCGATGATTTTGTCAATCTCTTCTGCGGTCATCGGGCGGTGGGTTCCGGTTGCGATGAGTACCTTCAGGTTATCTGCCCGATATCCGACGGAAAGCAACGTCTGCAGGAGGGGAACAAGAATATTGCCCTCACCCTTGTAGGGGACGGGTCGGGTGTTGTCAGAGATGACGATGACTGCGTGTGCGTCTGCATTCTTTGCCAGCTTCTCTTTTGCAATCTCAGAGAGAGGCTTGCTTTTGATAGGATGTGCCAGTGCTTGCTCGACCGCTTTTGCAGGATCTGGGAGGGCAGGCGGTGCCTGCATTGCATAGCAAACAGTGGAATCGGGAAGTTGAAGATCCTTGTGCGCTGGATCTATGGGATTGTGTACATACATAGGTGCCTCCTGATATTCAAAAAAGAGACGAGCTTGGCTCGTCTCTCATCCGAAGATTGTATACAAAACGAGTACCCTCAGCTTATAGCTGTTGTCCCTTTGCGTCAACGGCTACGGCTGCATTGGCACTCTCGTTCACCAGGCCGCGCTTGAGTTCCCAGCGGTAGAAGAAGTCTACCAGGAAGGGAACCAGAATGGCTGTGACAATGATGGATGCAGCAACCTGGACAGTTGCTTTCTCAGCAAACGGCAACCAGGAAGGATCTACTGCAGCGATGGCTGCAGGGGTTGCGATGGAGTTGCCTGCACTGGTTCCGATGGCAGCACCAACAGCAGAGGTCCTTCTGGTCTTCTTGGGTACCAACCACTTGTAGATGAAGTAGGAGGGAACACCGGTGATGATGAGGGTCATCAGACCGAGGATGACACCCGGGATACCTGCTTGGATGATGGTCTGGAAACTCAGGCCTGCACCAAGGGGGAAGGAGAAGGTGAAGATGGCGATGAACATACCGGGCTTGAGGAAGTCGCGGAATTTCTCGTCAAGATTTCCAAGAATCATGCCCGCGATGATCGGTACGATGACGGCCACAAGGCTCATGAGGGGAATGGTTGCAACGCCTGCGATACCCATGAACATCATCTCAAAGAACGGTCCATCGTTCGAACTGATGACGGCAATTGCGCCAACGTCAGATTCATCACCATATTTGGAAGCAAGAGCGGTGAAGAGCCCGCCGTTGGAGTTGGACATGGCGGAAATCATGGCAAGGGGAGTTACTCCGAGCAGTGCGCCGCCGGGTCCTGCCACTTTGGCAAAAAGCACGCCCAGAATGAGGCCGAAGAAGACCTTGCTGGAGTTGAGTACCACACCTTTGTACAGCGAAATACCGGCTGTGCGGAGGTTGATCTGGGCGCCACTGCAGAAGAAGAGCAGTGCAATGAGGGTCAATGCACCAGTCTTGAAGAACGCAGTGGTGAAACTGCCGATGCTCAGTGCTCCGGGGAAGAACGTGTTGAATATCACACCGAGAACCAAAGGGACCACCATCATGCCGCCAGGAATCTTGTTGATCGTGTCAAAAATCGGTACTTTTCCCATCTTCATGTAATTATTCTCCTTTTTTGTGTCTTCAAGACACCATTTATTAAACCTTATCACGAGCAGGTGGAATGTCAAACAAAAATAGAAATATGTATACAAAAATCTGTACACAATCACAAACCTTTGACAAACCGACAGGAATTGGTAGTATGAGCGTATGCACACGAAACGCTTTGCCTTGCTGTCCCTGTTGCTTTGCCTGCTCGTATTGCCCTTGGCGGCCGATGTGCAGAGTGCTTTCTCCTATCTCCTTCCGCTTGACACCACCATCGGACATGTGGTGGACCCAGCAGAGGGAAGTGTCGAACTGCTTACCTCCCAGGCTCTGCAGTCATCATATGATCTTGCCTGGCTGGATCGGTATGTGCCGGTGGAGTTGCACCAGAGTTTTGTCTATACCTATGACCAAGTGCTCTCATCGCTGCTTCCTTGCAAGCAGGTGCTCATAGGGGAGGCAACGCTTCGCGGGTCTCTCTATGAGGTTCGGTTCCGCATTCTCTCAGACACGGCTGCCACCGGTTCCTGTGTCTGGTATCTGGAGGAACATGGCAGGATGTTCCTTCTCTCCCTTACTCTTGACCGACCATAACTTCTCATTCGTCAACGATTTTGCCTCGCGATAGCCAAAACCTTGTCTTGCCCCTCCCCAAATCAATGGTAGAATGAAATGACACCTATCATGATATTCAACAGGAGGTTTGCATGAAACAGTGGTTAGTGATTCTTATGGTCCTCTTGACGGTTCTCAGCCCGGTCATCGCCCAAGGCTCAAAAGAAGACGGACAGGCTGCGAAGGAACTGGTGGTGTACGCCAGTGTGGATGAGGCGAATGCGGTGAAGATCCTCGATGCCTTCACCAAGGATACCGCCATCAAGACAAGTTTTGTCCAGCTTTCCAGTGGCCCGGCCCTTACCAGGATCCAGGCCGAGAGTGGCAGACCCCAGGCAGATGTCTGGCTTGGTGCTCCCAGTGACAACCATGTCATCGCAAAGAAAGAAGGCTTGACGGTTCCCTACAAAGGTCCCGCTTTCGAAGCATTGGGCGCAGAGTTCAAGGATAGTGAAGGCTATTGGAGAGGGTTCTACATGAATCCGCTCTGCTTTGGTGTCAATACCACGGCCCTTGCAAAGGCTGGGGCAAAGGTTCCCACCAGTTGGGCTGACCTGCTCAAGCCCGAGTACAGGAACCTGATCCAGGTACCGACTCCGCAGGCGAGCGGCACGGCAACCACCATGGTCTACAGCCTCATCGAGATCATGGGTGAAGACGAGGCCTTTGCCTACATGGCCAAGCTCAACGCCAACATCCAGACCTACACCTCAAGCGGCACCGGCCCCTCCAAGGGCGTGAATGTCGGTGATGCTGCCATCGGCATCCAGTTCTCTCCCGCTTTCTTCCAGATGAAGGCCAACGGCCAGCCCATCGAGATTGTCTTCCCTTCCGAAGGCTTTGGCTTTGAGTTCCCCGCCGCTTCCATTCTCAAGGGAGCTAAGAACTATGAGGCTGCAAAAATCTTCATGGAGTGGTTGGTCAGCAAGAAGGGACAGGATGTCCTGAAGTCAACCGGAACCTACTTCTATCCGGTCATCGACGATGCAGAGATCGATCCTGTCATGCCCGCTTTCTCAACCCTTGATGTGGTGGGAGTCGATCTTTCCTACTACAGCAGCCGCAAGGCTGAACTGGTGGAGCGCTGGGTAAGCGAAGTGCTTTCAGCCAAGAAGTAACGCTGGTTTTTTCATCTCCGGCAGTACTCCTGCCGGAGATTCCTCAGTATCTACGAGGTCCTCATGAAACAACGCATCATAGCCTCATGGCACAACTTCATCCAATTGAGCAAGGACCCGCTGTTGTTGGGTGTCATTCTTTTGTTGCTCCTCTCCCTGGTTCTCTTCATCATCTACCCGCTGTACAAGGTAGTGGTTGTCAGCTTCCAGGTGAATGGGGCCTTCTCATTCAGGAATTTCACCGATGTATTGACCTACTCGAACGGCTACTATCTCAAAGCGCTCTTCAATTCGCTTTGGATGGGTGTGGCTACCGCTGTATTGGGTACTCTCATAGCTTATATCTTTGCCTATTCGCTGACTCGGGCCAACATCCCCGGCCGACGATTCTTCAATCTGATCGCCACCATCCCGATCATCAGTCCCCCTTTCATAGGGGCCTTGGCCGTCATCATGCTCTTCGGTCGGAACGGATTCGTCAGTTCCACGTTGCTGGGCATGCAGGACGCCAATGCCTACGGGGCGAAAGGGTTGCTGTTTGCCCAGGTGCTGACCTTTTTTCCGGTTGCCTACATCACCTTGCGAGGTGTGCTCGAATCCATCAGTCCCACCCTTGAGGATGCTGCCATGGATCTGGGAGGCAACAGGTTCACCATCTTTCGCAAGGTCACCCTGCCTCTTTCCATTCCTGGGATTGCCTCTTCCATGCTCGTACTCTTTGTAGAGTCGCTTGCCGACTTCGGCAATCCCTTGGTGCTTGCAGGAGCTCAGTTTCCCATCCTCTCGGTGCAGGCCTATCTGGAGATTACCGGAATGGGCAACTTTGCCAAGGGTGCAGCGCTTGCCTTCATCCTGCTCGTTCCCTCTGTTTCGGCCTACATCCTCCAAAAGTATTGGGTGAGCAAGAAACAGTATGTGACGGTTACCGGAAAACCCACGCAATCGAGCAACGATGTGGTCAGTGCCAAGGCCCGGTGGATTCTTTTCGGGGTCTGCTGCCTGATAGCCTTTTTCATCATTCTTGTCTA
>RZYT01000300.1 GCA_009930195.1 Spirochaetia bacterium
CTCTGGATGCCCCTGAGGTCCAGCTGGCTGGGCCTATCCAAGGCATGGCCGATGAGATTCCAGTCGATCAGGTTGCGGCTGTGATAGAGGCAGATACCGGGAAACCACTCGAAGGTGGAAGTGGCGATGTAGTAATCATCACCATGGCGAAGGATGCACGGATCGGGATTGAAGCCGGGAAGAATGGGGTTGGTCACTGATTTCATACGACAATTCCTATGAGGTTGGAGAAGGTTACCACCAAGGGGATCGAAATGATCGCCAAGAGGGTGCTGACGATGAAGAGCTGGGAGGCGTAGATGCTGTCCTT
The DNA here is from genome assembly GCA_009930195.1 of Spirochaetia bacterium. GTDB lineage: Bacteria > Spirochaetota > Spirochaetia > Sphaerochaetales > Sphaerochaetaceae > Sphaerochaeta. The sequence continues at coordinate 311 of RZYT01000300.1, forward strand.
GCCGTAGCGCAGGGCAAACATCGTACACGATGCTCCCACTGGGCATGCGCTTGCGATGATGATCGTCAGCAACATGACCGGGTTGAGAGGAAGGAACATGAAGGCAAGGGCTACCGCCAAGGGAACCAGAATCAGCTTGTGGAAGCTGACCAGATAGATGCGGGGGTTGGTGAAGCAGGAGAGCAGGTTGGACTGGGCAAGGGTTGCCCCGGCAACCAGCATGGCGAGCGGGGTGTTCATGCCCCCTACGCTGTCCAGGGCCTGGACGATGACCGTGGGTACGGGAATCCTGAGGATGAAGGTAAGAAAGCCCAGTACCACTCCCACGATTGCAGGACTGAAGAGGTTCTTTGCCGTCTCCTTCACCCCGCTTCTTCCGATCATCAGAATCACCCCGTGGGTCCAGAAGAAGAGGTAGAAAACCGTAAGATAGCCGCTGAGATAGAATACCCCTTCACGACCAAAGAGCCCATCGGCCAAGGGGATACCGAAGAAGCCGCAATTTGAGTAGATGATGCTCAGCTTCTCAATTGCCCCACTGAATGACTTCTTGCGGATCACCAGTGCCGCCACCAGAATCTGGAGGAGAAAGGCTGCAAAGGAGAGGGCAAACGAGTACCCCAGATTCACCAACAACTCATGCGAGTAGGTGATCTGGTAGGAGACGAAAATCACCGCTGGGCTGACGACCTGCAAAAGGAAGGTCGAAAGACGCTTGGTCAGCGCCTCATCGAAAATTCCCTTTCTCAGGCAGATCACCCCCAAGGCGAGGATGAGAAACATGATCCCGATCTTTTCCAGTACGATGGACAGCATAATCCTTCCTTAGAATGTACAGCGGTTCTTCAGTTTCCCGACCTTATCAGGTGCAAGGAATGTTGTCAGGAACCCAATCCGTTTCAATGAAGAATATGCCATACGTGGGCTAGTATAGCCCGAGTTTCCAAAAAGGCGAGAAAATTATGGACAATTACACGAAGGTGACAGGAAGCGCATAGGTATCCTGTCCCAGCAGGACAGGAACATCGGATGAGCAAAGTATGACCTTGCTTCCCAGTTCCTTGCCCTTGATTTGTGCCAGTACCGAGAAATTCCGTGCATCATCCAGTTTGGGAGTAGCACTCTTCTTGATCTCTACTGGATACAACGTATGGGCATCCTCAATCAGCAGATCAATCTCCTTTCCCTCCTTATCCCGATAGAAAAAGAGAGAGGGTTCTCGCCCGGCATTCAAGAAGCTCTTCAACACTTCGCTTACTACAAAGGTCTCAAACATTGCCCCAGCCATCGCTCCATGCTGCAAAACCTCAGCTGATGACCACTTGGTCAGCCAACAAGCAAGACCAGTATCAAGAAAATAGAGTTTGGGGGTCTTGACGACCTGCTTTTCGACATTGGTTGCGTACGGTTTGAGCAAGTACACAAGCCCCGTAGAAACGAGGATGGAAACCCAGCGTTTAGCTGTCGGTCCTGTAATGCCAACTTCCTTAGCCAAATCAGAATAATTGAGCAACTGACCAGTCCTGCTTGCAACGACGGTAAGAAACTGAAGAAATTGCAACTCATCTCCCACTTGTGCAAGCAAACGCACATCCCGTTCCAAATATGTCTTCACATACGAGCCGTAATAATCTTCTGCTTGCACCTGTTTCGTAACGATTACGGGAAAGGAGCCTTGGTGGATGTATTCCCAAAGCTTTGGAGCAGGACAGGAGCTGGGGCTTTTCCTCTCCTGAATGAACTCGCGAGTGGGAATAAACGGACTGTACAAGGAATCCCCAAATCGCTCTCTCAGCGAAATCCCCAACAATTGGAGAATTCCAATCCTGCCTGCAAGACTCTCACTCACTCGCTGCATCATCGAAACCTGCTGGCTGCCGGTCAGATAGTACATTCCCTGTTCACCACGACTATCCACATCCATTTTCAGGTACGGAAATAATTCTGGAACATACTGGACCTCATCAAATATCCTTGGGCTTTGATGCATGTTCAGAAACGTTTTGGGATCCTGTTTCACTGATAATTGCTGGGATGGGTCATCAAAGGTAAGATACGGAATATCAGGGAAGGAATGATGCAATGCTGTTGACTTTCCTACTTGGCGAGGCCCAGTGACCAGTACGATGGGAAATGAAGCTGCAAAACGTTGCATGGTTTGTACGATATGTCTTGGTATATAGTTCACAAGGACCTCCTT
>RZYT01000301.1 GCA_009930195.1 Spirochaetia bacterium
TGTTGCTGATGCCAGGAGCCAGATCATCAACATTGAGTCCGGAAACTTCGACTTCTGTCCCAGTGAGCTTGACCGTCAGTTCTTCGACTCCACCAAGCAGCCTGAGCAGTATCATCTGGAGAAGATGATCAGCGGAGCGTATCTCGGCCCTCTGAGCAGTCTGGTCATCACCAAGGCCATCGAGGACGGGGTGCTGAGCCAGACCTTCGCCGCTCGGTATGCCAAGCTTGGTGGGGTGAACACCACGGTGATGAGCAACTACCTTGAGATGCCGTACAACCAGGAGTATGCGCTTGTCGCTTGCTGTGACGGCAACACCGACGATGCCATCGCCCTGTGGATGATCATAGACTCCATCATTGCCCGTGCAGCCAAGCTCACTGCGGCGAATCTTGCCGCAACGGTGATCAAGAGCGGTGCAGGAACCGATCCTCGCCACCCGGTGTGCATCAATGCCGACGGAACGACGTTCTACAAGACCGAGTATCTGAAGAAGTACACCGAGTACTATCTGCATACGTATCTTCAGCTGGAGCGCAAGCGGTACTACCAGTTCGTCAGGATCGACGACTCACCGACCATTGGGGCGGCCATTGCAGGTCTGAGCCTCTAGGAAGGAGTGTCCCTTGGGTGACTGTTTTTCGCTGGAAACGCGAAGCAGGATCATGGCGAGCATCAAGGCAAAGGATACCAAGGCTGAACTGTTGGTCAGACGCCATCTGTTCCGCCATGGGTTCCGCTATCGGGTCAATGATGCTCGCTTGCCCGGCAAACCCGATATCGTGCTTCCCAAATACAAGACCGTCATTTTTCTCCACGGTTGCTTTTGGCATGCCCACCAGGGGTGTCCTCATTTCGTCTTGCCAAAGACCAATAGTCCGTTCTGGGAACAAAAGCTTGCAAGAAACAGGCAGCGGGACCAAGAAGTCACTGCGCGGTTGCTGAGTATGGGCTACCGTGTGCTGGTGATATGGGAGTGCGAGCTCTCTCCCGCCAAGCGGCGGGAGGAGACTCTGGAAGGGTTGCTCAACGAGTTGTGGCAGGGCGGTGATGCTTAGGCTTCTGCAGCAGTTGCAAGCATTGAGCGATGCCAGTCAAGCAGATAGCGGTAGCGGTCAGGGTCATCCCCTTTTGCATCAACAACCACCCGGAAGACCGGTTCGGTCTTGCTGCCACGCATCCACAGAAAATCGGTGATGGCGCCATCCTTGTCCCTGAAAACCACCTTGTAGCCACCTGTGTAGGGCTCGCTGCGATGTTCTTCCCCCATGCCCTCATGGCTTTCGGTACCTTCGGTCTGAAAGACTGCAAAGCTGTGGATATCGAATTGGGCAAGCGCTTGCCTGCGCTTCTCCCACTCGGCTTGCAGGAGAACCTCGTAGCGGTTCTTCAGGATCTGGTGGCTGATGGCAACCTGCATCTTTCCGTCATCCGAGAAAGCCCCGGTGGTCTGGAATGCGGGAAGACTCTCGATGACCTTCTCCAAGGTGATCGGGTGGGGTACCTCATGTCCGTTTGCACGGAACCAGAGCTTTGCGATATCACGGTTGCGCAGCAGCTTTACCAGGCTGAGCAAGGTGTTCAGCGGGTCGCGTACCTTTGCCGGGTGAGTGATGTTCCCCCCGTTGGACCCTTCGCCCAGGATGGGGACCAGATACCCCTCTGCCCGCTTTTTCTCGGCGAGTTCCACCACATTTGCCTCCCCAACCTCACAGCGGAAGACCTCTGCATCGAAGGTTTGGGCAATCTTGTCGATTCTCAGCGAGGTCGGACCGTTCACCACCGTAGCCAGGAGGGCGGACGGGTGGGCAAGACGGGTATGGGAGAGCTCGGCAAGAACCACAAGGGCGAAGACGCTCTGCGCGTCGAGTATCTGGGCTTTGCCGCTGGACGTATCGATGTACACCAGGTTTCCCCGGTCGCCGTCATTGTCAGGAACATAGCCGATCCTGAACGACGGATCGCGTGCGTAGAGACTCTCCAGCGACTGCTGGCAGAGTTGGAGGCTTTCACCCTCCGGGACGATCGCATGAACGATCTGTCCGACTTTGTCATTGAGCATGACTACCTTGATGCCAAGCTTGGTCAAAAAGCGCTTGTCAATGCTCACCGACCGTGCACTTCCGTTCAACTCCCCCAAAATGCCCAGTGGACTTTTCTGCCCTTCCTGGGCGAGTGCACCCACAAACGCAGCATGCTCGGTCGACTGTTTGCTTTTGGTTGCCGTAAACAGTGTGAAAGCCTCATACCGGTCTTCGCTTTGCTCGCGTTGGCTCCTCACCGCTGAGAGCACCTCTTGGTACCATTGGGTGGGCATTGAGGCGCTGAGTCTTTGCAGGTAGGCCAAGGCTTGGTCCTCTTCCTGGACAATCGTGAGAAAGTGCTTTTTCAGCACCTCCGCTTCGGTTGCGGAAAATACACCACCCTTGCTGCCGAACTTGAACCCGTTGTGACCTACCGGATTATGGCTGGCGCTGATGTAGAAGAAGGCTGAGGCTTCCTCCG
>RZYT01000302.1 GCA_009930195.1 Spirochaetia bacterium
TAACAAGTCCATAACACTAATCCAAAAGAAAACGGGCATTAGGATCATGCAACCGATGACAACTGAAGTGGCCAACAGCCTCTATCGTTACATCAAGGAAGGTCGTCCCGCCATTAGCAACCCCAATGTCTTCGTCACACATCTTGTCCACAGCCTGGGAGACAAACATCCGACTCCGAACTCATGCAACCGCGCTGTTCAGGCGATATTCGGTGTCACGGGATTCCACATCCTGCGGAGGACCTTTGCTACCCGTTTGCTGGTACACGGCACACCGGTTGCGCTCATAGCGACTGCCTTGGGACATGTCGGCATCGACAATGTGGACCAATATCTCTCCACGGACACGACGAACATGCATATCTGTGCGTTGTCCCTGGAAAAATTGGCTTTTCAAGGTGGCCGCCTATGAAATCCTCCTATGTTTTGTGTAGCGCGTTCAAGGATGATATCGCCCAATTCATCGATTTGAAAAGGAGTTTCGGCTTCTCCTATGATGTAGGGAAGGGAACCTTGATGGATTTCGACAACTTCTGCATCTCAAATGAAATGGACAACGGTGTGTTGGACAGGGAATTGGTCACGGCCTGGTCTCAGCAACTCCCATCCGAGTGCATAAACACCAGGAACGCAAGGGTCTCCGTGGTGAGGCAATTCGCCTTGTTCCTGACCTCAAAAGGTCGTTCAGCGTATATCCCCAAGAGAATGCGCTCACAACCGATTTCCCCACCTCACGTCCTGTCGGATGAGGAGCTCAAGGGATTCTTCGATGTCGTCGATGCATATGTCTCGCCCGAACACCATCTTTATCGGTTCTCTTTGGTGTATCCCGTACTGTTCCGGATGCTTTACTCCTGTGGTATGAGGCTTGCAGAGGCATGCCACCTCAGGTGTGAATCGATCGATCTCGACTCATCCGAGATAACCATCCTTCATTCCAAGGGGGAAAAAGACAGGAAAATCTTCATGTCGGAGGATCTCCGGGCTCTCTGCGTCTCCTACGACCAGAAGATGGGATGCATCCTGCCCGCCAGGCAGTGGTTCTTTCCCGGACTCGATGCCTCGAAGCACATCAACAAGACCATGATCTCAAACAGATTCAAGAAGTTTTGGTCGATGACGTCTTATGCCGGTACTGTCGACAGACAACCTACGGCCCACTGTTTGCGGACTACCTTTGTGGTGAACAGGGTCAACAAGTGGATTCAAGAAGGGAGAACCCTTGATAAATGCTTGCCCTATCTTTGTAGGTACCTTGGTCATGCAAGTGTCGCAAACTCTTGGTACTACTATCATATGGTGGAGAAAGCCCTTCCAATTATCCTCGACAAGGACTTGCTGGGCGTAAGGATCATCCCGGAGGTGCGAGATGAAGACGAAATTGAATAACGTATTGTTCTTCTCACTGACTTATGAGTTCTTGCACGTGTACCTTCCGACGCAGGCAGGCTGCAGCAAATGGACGACCAAATCATATCGCTGCGCACTGAAGTCGTTTCATAGGTATGTCGTTGAAGAACTGAGAAAATCCATCTCCCGGTTTGGATTTGCCGAATGTTCCCGTGACTGTGTGTATGGATTCATGGATTGGATGAAAAGGAATGGGAACAAGCGGAGTACGATCAACCAAAGACTTGCCGCACTGAAGTCGTACCTCTCGTTTGCCGCTGATAAGAACGCGGCCCTTCTGCAGACGATGCTTTCCATCAAGAACATCCGCCCGATGAGAACGGCGAAAAATATTGGAGAAGTATTGTCCGAAGAAGCGTTGATTGCGATTTTTGCACAACCCGACAGGTCAAGGACCGGGATGCGTGACCGAACAATCTTGGTATTGCTCTATGATTCGGCGATGCGGATCTCGGAGCTGCTCGGACTCAAGGTCGCAGACCTGCAATTGGAGAGAACCCCCCCTTATATTCGGGTAATGGGAAAAGGTTCAAAAGAGCGCATCGTTGCCATCTCCACAAAGACCCTCCCTCACCTCAAGTCGTATCTTAGGACATTCCATCCCGAGGGCATCGATGTGTCGTGGTTGTTCTATACTTCCATCAAAGGAGTGGTGGGGCCCATGTCTGATTCAAACGTGGAACGATTGATCACCAAGTACGCCGACTCTGCCAGGAGTATTTGCCCGGACATTCCCTTGAGGGTGCACCCTCATATGTTCCGAAGAACACGAGGAACGGATTTGTATCAACAAGGCATCCCTATAGAGCTTGTCGCAAGACACTTGGGCCATTCCTGCCTTGAGACGACTCGTACCTACTATGCGAGGCCATCGTTGGAAATGCTCAGTAGAGCTATATCCTCTGCTTCGTCTTTCGAGCGTGAGGAAAAGCAACTTTGGACCGACAAAGAGGAAGACCTTGCCAGATTGTGTGGACTCGCTTGACTTCATCATTATCCCCAGCTTTCCACTCTTGAAAGCTGTCATAATCCAACCATTCATTGAATTTGGAGAAAGCTGGGGGTTTTACAATGCTGGGTGTAAGATCTT
>RZYT01000303.1 GCA_009930195.1 Spirochaetia bacterium
AATCGAAGTGAACAATCCTCTGCCCGAATATCCGCGGCCGATCATGGAACGTGCCGAATGGCAAAATCTCAATGGATTGTGGGATTATGCCATCCAGCCCGTGGGCAACCAGAAACCGTCGGCCTTCGATGGTGAAATCCTGGTTCCCTTCGCTCTGGAGTCCAGTCTTTCAGGTGTGCAGAAAAGGTTGGGCCACGACAATGAACTGTGGTACCAGCGTTCCTTCACCCTCCCTTCCAGGTGGAAGAGCGACCGGGTTCTCCTTCACTTCGGGGCGGTGGACTGGAAAGCGGACGTCTGGGTGAACAACGTGAAAGTGGGTCAACATACCGGTGGCTACACTCCTTTTTCTTTTGACATCACCGCTGCACTGAACAAAGGGGAGAACACCCTGGTTGTGAAGGTGTGGGATTCCACCGATCAGGGTTATCAACCCCGTGGCAAGCAGGTAAACCGTCCCGAAGGGATCTGGTATACCCCTGTATCCGGTATCTGGCAGACGGTATGGCTGGAACCGGTGCCGGAGAAGCATATTGAAAACATCCGGATCACTCCCGACATTGACAAGCGGACACTGACCGTTGAGGCACTGTTAAAAGGGGCTTCTTCCGCCGACAGGGTGGAGGTGAAGGTGAAAGAAGGAGCCACCGTGGTAGCTTCTGCCCAGTCGATCAACAACCAACCGGTGGAGGTCTCCATGCCGGAGAACATGAAACTGTGGTCTCCCGACAGCCCGCATCTCTACGACCTGGAGATCACCCTGTGGAACGGAGCAAAACAGGTTGACAAGGTGAACAGCTATGCCGCCATGCGCAAATACTCCACCAAACGCGACGATAAGGGAATCGTTCGCTTACAGCTTAACAACAAGGATCTGTTTCATTTCGGACCTCTCGATCAGGGATGGTGGCCCGACGGACTCTACACTGCTCCTACCGATGAAGCACTGGAGTATGATGTGATCAAGACCAAGGAGCTGGGATACAACATGATCCGCAAGCATGTGAAGGTGGAACCGGCACGCTGGTACACCCATTGCGATCGTCATGGCATCATTGTCTGGCAGGATATGCCCAACGGAGACAGGGGACCGGAATGGCAGATGCACCGTTATTTCGATGGTGTGGAAAGAATGCGTTCAGCCGAGTCGGAAGCCAACTTCCGCAAGGAGTGGAAAGAGATCATGGACTATCTCTACTCCAATCCCTCTGTTGGGGTATGGGTTCCCTTCAACGAAGCGTGGGGTCAGTTCAAGACGGTGGAGATTGTGGAGTGGACGAAGCAATACGATCCTTCGAGACTGGTGAACCCGGCCAGTGGTGGCAACCATTTCCAGACAGGCGATATGCTCGACCTGCATAACTACCCACATCCGGCGATGTATCTCTATGACGCACAGCGTGCCACCGTACTGGGTGAGTATGGTGGTATTGGCTGGGCCCACAAGGATCACCTCTGGGAGCCCAATCGGAACTGGGGTTACGTGCAGTTCAACAGTTCGAAAGAGGTGACCGATGAGTACGTGAAGTATGCAGAACAACTCAAACAACTGATTCGTGCAGGTCTGTCTGCAGCCGTTTACACCCAGACCACCGATGTGGAGGTCGAGGTGAATGGGTTGATGACCTATGACCGTAAGCTGGTGAAGGTGGATGCCGATAGGGTGAGGAAGGTGAACCAGGAGATATGCAATATCTTGAACGACTGAAGCACTCTTTAGTCATCTTCACCAGGATTGTTGCCGGTTTCATGATTGTGAATGGTCTATTGTCCATCATGACTGAAGTAGTAAATAACAATCCCCATACCGAACAAAAATCTGATTTAGACCAGATATAACCAGGCAAACCTCCTTGACTCTTTGGGTCGGGGAGGTTTTCTCAAATATGTGAAAGCAATGAGAAATATCAACTTACTGACGACCCTATGCGGCATCTTTTTACTATCAGCTTGTGGTAGTTCCGTTAGGACTCCAGAACCCTTAGCACAAAACACACCGATCGCTTTGGCGGATCCCTTTATCCTGTTGCATGATGACACCTACTACGCCTACGGAACCCATGCAGCTGATGGTATCGAAGTTTATACATCTAATGATTTGGCAGTGTGGCGAAAAGCACCCGAACTGGCACTCCATAAGGACGACTCCTATGGTGACAAATGGTTCTGGGCACCCGAAGTCTATGAGGTAAATGGCAAGTTTTACATGTATTACACCGCAGATGAGCATATCTGCGTAGCCGTTGCCGATTCACCATACGGGCCCTTTAAACAGAAGGAACAGAGACCCATGATTGCAGGTGAAAAAACGATTGACAACTCACTCTTCATTGATGATGATGGTACTCCCTATCTGTTTTTCGATCGCTTCAACGATGGATTGAATATCTGGGTCGCTGCACTGGAAGAGGATATGATGACCATCAAAACCGAAACAATGCATCCCTGTATTCATGTGTCTCAAGAGTGGGAAGAGGTGTGGCCGCGGGTGAATGAA
>RZYT01000057.1 GCA_009930195.1 Spirochaetia bacterium
GAAGGAGAAGCAACAGGATGAGACTTCGTTTCCTCATACCGTATCTTCCTTCACCGACTCATATCTTGCCGGCCGATGCAATTCAGTGAGCAATTCATTCACCTCACCCTTGAGGTCCAGGATGCGGTCCTCACGCTGGGTCATGAGAGCAAACCACCGTTTCAATTCATCCAGTTGTTGCCTGTTGGCACGCTCAATCTTCTTGCGATCGGTGATATCCTGCCCTTGGGCAATGATGGCAAACCAACCGGAGGCATCAGATCCTTTAACTGCAGCAGCGTTCCAAAGAACGGTACGGCCAGGCCCATGAGCGCTGGGTATCTCCATTTCCTTGTTGGAGAGTTCCTTGGAAACCTCAAGCTGTTGAAAGATTTCCTTGACATCGTCCTCAGGAACAAAGGAGAACAGCGTCCCCAGTTGTTTCCCGATGACCTGGTCCGTCGACAGGTCCAAGAGATCAGCCAAGGCCTTGTTGGCATGCGTGATGACAAAGGAAGCATCCCAGACAAGGATGGGCGCATTGGCATGGCTGATCAGGGCTGCGAGGTAGTCATGTGCCTTGCGCAGCTCCACCTCGATCTCTTTCTGCTTGGTAATCATCTCGGTATAGATGATGATGCCACCAACCTCCCCTGATTCCTCATACCAGGGACGGCACTCCCATCGTGTATACTCGGTGTGCCCGTCGGACCGTTCATATGCATCATCATCTGCTCTGACCACTTCCCCAGCCAAAGCCCGTCTGTGAACCTGCCGCCATTTCTCCGGAAGATCGGGAATGACTTCGTAATGATGCTTTCCTATGATGGCTTTCCCATCCGGGATGTGGTACTCATCCAGATACTTCTGGCTTACGTACAGATACCGAAGATTCCTGTCGTGGATGGCAACGGAAGATTGCGTATGCTCGATGACATAACGCAACAGATCGGTTGAATGCTGCAGGGCGGATTCAGCTTTGAGCCGCTTGCTGATATCACGATAAAAACACATATAGGCGAGAGGATGTGCTTGCACGGCAGTGATGGAGACCTCCAGATACAGAAGATTTCCATCCTTGCAACGATGGGTCGTCTCAAAGAGCTGGGAATGTTCATCCTCAATTTGCTTGAGATGCTGCCCAAAGTCCTCTCCTTCGTGAAGCACGATGATTTCCTTGAAGTACCTGCCTACCAATTGCTTTCGTGTGTACCCTGTCATCATGAGATAGTTCTCATTTACCTCCAGGATCCTGGCTTGTGCATCAAGACCGACATACCCTTCCGGCATGAAACGAAAAAGTGTATCAACCTCTGCTTTGGATGGCTGGATGGAGGTACTTTGCAGTGCGCTCCTCTGGGCACGTAGAAGAAGAAAGGCAAGAATACAGAGACCTGTACTCATAACCAGAAGGATGAGAACCCCGTAGCTAGGAAGGGCTGCCAGCACCATGAACTCTCCTTGGAACCAGGGAAAACCTTATCTACACCCTATCATAGCTTGGACCTACCATCCAGAGAAAAGACCCCAAAACAGATGCTATCAGGCTTGGATAAGAGAAGAAATGGTTTCCACCAAATCATGACAGAGCTCAAACTGATGGGCTTTCACCCCATCATGGGCTTCTCCCATAAGGTAAGCCTTGCCTGCTGCACGAAGCATGGGAATGTCATTTTCCTCGTCTCCGAAGGCATACGTCCGCCCCCGGTCGATGCCAAAGTATTCACTCACGGCAACCAGCGAGTCCCCTTTGCTCGTAGGACAGATGTCAAAGATATCGGTTCCGGTGGTAACCACATGATAGGAAGAACCCCAAAGCTCTCGTGCCTGCATGACAAGGCTCTGCTTCTCTCCAAGCACAACGGCCGTTATCTGCAAGACGTCGTCCTCTATCTCGTCATAGGAGCCGAACCAATTGGTGTATCCCTTTGCAAGATATCCTTTTGCACGTTGCGTCTCTTGCGATGCAAGGGGAAGATGCATGGCCTTGTCCCCACTGATCAGGGGAATGGCATTCCAAGATTGCAAGGTATGGGTTATGGTTCTTGCAATTGAGGCATCAATACCATGGTTTGGGATCAACGGCTCATTCCTGTACAGGATCTTGCATCCGTTGGAAGCCGAGAAAACCACCAAGTCCTGCACCTCTGCAAAGAGGGGAAGCAAGGAACGGTGGAAACGCCCGCTGGAAATGCAAAACAGGTATCCCTTTTCATATGCTTCGCGAACCAAGGAAAAAAAGGCTGGGGAGACCTCCCGTTGTCCATGGGGAAGAATGGTCCCATCCACATCACAGAAAAACATGCCCTTGTATGCCTGCACAGCTATCCTCCACAGGTTTTGGACCAGTATGGCGAATAGGAAAGGAAAGCTCAAGGGCAAACAAAATGCCCATCCTTCAGAATCAAAGCAAAGGATGGGCAGGAAAAGGGTCTCAGCCTCTTGCCCCGTAGGTCTCCTCCATATTCACTTCGGCGAGGGGAAGGCCCAAGGCTTTGGCAACCCCTTCGCCATAGGCTTTGTCCGCAAGATAGCAGTGCCGTATATGCCGCTTCTGCACCAGAATGGTGGTTCCCTGCATATTTCGCGCGGTATTCCCGAACAATCGTTGCTTCTCGTCATCCTTCATCAGGTTGAAGAGCTTACCCACCTGCTCATAATAGTGGTCGTCATCCTCGCGATAGTCGTAGTGGTCCACCGGTCCCTGTCCATCATACGGTGGCTCGGTAAGATTGGGTTGGTCTTTCCACATGCCGTACGAATTGGGGTTGTAGTGGACACTTCCCCCAAAGTTTCCATCCACACGCATCGCTCCGTCACGGTGATAGTGGTTGGTGTCGATCTTGCTGCGGTTGACCGGTATCTGGTAGTGGTTTACTCCCAATCGGTAGCGCTGGGCATCACCATAGGAGAAAAGTCTGCCTTGCAACATGCGGTCCGGCGAGTATCCGATGCCAGGAACAATGTTTGCTGGATTGAATGCTGACTGCTCCACATCCTGGAAGTAGTTGTCTGGGTTTCTGTTCAACTCGATGAAGCCCACTTCATGCAAGGGATACTGGTCATGATACCAAACCTTGGTCAGGTCAAAGGGATTGTCCGGATGACGCTTCGCCTGTTCCTCAGTCATGATCTGCACGTACAGGGTCCAGCGGGGGAAGTCTCCTCTCTCGATGGATTCGAAGAGATCCCTCTGATGGCTTTCCCTGTCATTTGCGACAATCTCGGCGGCCTGTTCATCGGTAAGAAAGGCAATCCCCTGCTGTGTCTTGAACGTGAACTTGACCCACACCCGCTCGTTCTTGGCATTGAGGAAGGAGTAGGTGTGCGAACCATAACCGTTCATATGCCGATAGCTCAAGGGAATGCCACGGTCACCCATAGTGATGGTCACCTGATGCAAAGCCTCAGGCAGGTTTGACCAGAAATCCCAGTTGTTCTGTGCTGAACGCATGTTCGTTCTGGGATCACGTTTGACTGCATGGTTGAGATCGGGAAAGAGCATCGGATCACGGAAAAAGAAAACAGGGGTGTTGTTGCCCACCAGATCCCAGTTCCCTTCGTCGGTGTAGTACTTCATGGCGAACCCACGAATGTCACGCTCTGCATCCGCAGCGCCCCGTTCCCCCGCTACCGTGGAAAACCGGACAAACATGTCTGTTTTCTTTCCCACTGCCGAAAAAAGAGAAGCCTTTGTCCACTTGGTGATGTCATGCGTTACCGTGAAGGTACCGAAGGCTCCACTGCCTTTTGCATGCATCCGGCGCTCGGGAATGACCTCCCGGTCGAAATGTGCCATCTTCTCCAGATACCAGCTATCCTGAAGTGTTACCGGGCCCCGTTTGCCTGCAGTCTGTATATTCTCGTTCTGGGCAATGGGGCGACCACTGATTGAAGTCAGCGGCTTCTTCTGTGTCTCGTCACGTCCATCTCTGTCTGCCATAGGGCCCTCCTTGTTGGTTTTCGCCTATCCTAAGTATCGCATGCATCTTCTTCCATTACAAAGGTTTTCGCCTGTCAGCAAACAACACGCATACGATGAGGTCTTCTTTTCAGCAACTTGGAAACACCATAGTCTTGTGCTACACTGCCTTCAGGAGAGTTGCTTCATGCCTGATACAACCACGGACTTGCGTATTCGACTCTTGCGATTGATCCATCCTCTCATGCTGGTCATGATTCTTTTTGCGTTTACCCTCACGATTGCCCCACTCTCCTTTCCCTCCCCCAACAGACATGCCTACCTGTTGCTTCTGCTTGTCCTCCTTCTCTTGCTGATCCTTGCCATGATTGCCCGACATCGCAACCACTACCTGCTCTCCGCCTCTTTTACCCTGGGCCTTGGATTGGTCGGCACCTGGTCCTCTGTCCTGATAAACCTCAATGCAGGAACCCCCGATTTCTTCCCCCTTTGCTATGTGACCATCACCATCATCATCTCCAGCCTCTTCCTGCCTGCGCTTTTCACCATTCTGCTTTCAGCGACACAGATAATCCTTCTGGCCGTACTGGTTGCAGCCAATGAGACACTGCTCCAACAGAATTGGCCCAGTTTCTTCTTCTTTGTCATTCTGGTCGCTTTCCTGAGCATGATCGCAAACTACCTGATCAAAGTGCAGATGCTCCAGTTGAAAGAGAGTGCCATCCGTGACCATCTTACCGGCCTGTTCAACCGCCGCTACTTTGACGAGACACTCTCCAACAAGCTCAAGCGTGAGCAGAAAGGGGGAGAACCGTGGGGCATCATCCTTCTGGATATCGACTACTTCAAGCACTTCAACGACCAGTACGGGCATGATGCAGGCGACTTTGTGCTCACCAGGCTTGCCCAGGAGATGCTCTCCTACTTCAATCTTTCCGCAACCATCTGCCGCTATGGGGGGGATGAGTTTGCCATCCTGCTTCCCTACTTGCAGCAACAGGAACTTGGAACGCTTTGTGAGAATCTTGTTGAGCGGGTGCATGCCCTTGATCTTCCGTATGCAGGAAAAAGCTTGGGCAGCATGTCCATCAGCGTCGGCTACGTCCGCTACACAGAACAGCTCTCTTCTGCCGAATTGTTCCTCAAACAAGCCGACAGCTATCTCTACCATGCCAAGCAGACAGGAAGAAACCAGGCAGTAGGAGCCTCTTGATTACTTAACATTTATATAGTATATCTGAAGTATGAGTACGATATTGATCGGCACATCAGGCTACAGCTATACGGAATGGGTCGGTCCGGTGTATCCCCAAGGGACCAAGAGCGAGGAGTACCTTGCCCTGTATGCACGCCTCTTTCCCACCGTTGAACTGAACTTCAGCTACTACCGTATGCCTGAAGCGACCCAGCTTGCAATGATGCACCAGAGTGCCCCTTCCTTGCTCTTTTCCATCAAGGCACACCAAAGCCTGACCCATGTCATTGAGCCGGAGAAGTGGCGGGAGCAAGCTACGCTCTTCCGTCGCTCCCTTGAGCCCTTGCTTGCCGCCACGGTGCTGGAAGCGGTGCTCCTGCAGTTCCCCGCCTCCTTCCACTATGAACCGGAGAGAAGGCGGTATCTCGATTCCCTCTTGCGGGTGCTCTCCCCCCTCCCTCTTGCGGTGGAGTTCCGCAACAGCAACTGGTACAACAACAGGACCCTCGACTCACTGAGGGAGCGCAAGGTGGCCTTCGCCTCCCTCGACCTTCCTTCGGTCAGCGGGAACCCTCCGGTCATGGATGTCCTCACCTCTCCTCTTGCCTACCTGAGGCTGCATGGGAGAAACAAGGAGACCTGGTGGGGTTCTGATGCTGCAAGCCGATACGACTATCTGTACAGCGACAAGGAGCTTGCTGCCATAGTGGAACGTATCCGCTCCCTTGCTGTTGGTGCCGATACCGTTCTGGTCTACTTCAACAACCATCGCAGAGCCCAGGCAGTCGTCAATGCCAGGCGGCTCAGGGAGCTGCTTGCCCAGGATAAGGGGGGTGCATGCAAAGAGATCGTGCAAGCATCATCCATCTCAATGTGACCGATTTCGCTGCAGCCGTTGCTGTTGCCAAGGATCCCCGGCTTGCTGACAAGGCCTTTGCCATTGCCCTGGAAGGTTCTGCCCGCAGAGTCATCCTCACCCCCTCACGGAGGGCATGGGAGGAGGGAATCCGCACAGGCATGCCGGTGGCACTGGCAGAGCGGATGCTCCCCACCCTTCGCATCCTTCCTCCTGACGTACCGGCAACAACCAAGGCCGAGGAGGTCATCACCTCAATCGTACAAGCCTACACCCCCCACTTCCAGTGTGACAGAGGGGGCCATGTGTATCTGGACATGAGCGGTACCACCCGCCTTTTCGGACCTGCCGTGGATAGTGCCGTTCGCATCCGCAAGGAGATCCGCGAGCGTATCGGCCTGGAAGGAGCAGTGGCAGTCGCTTCCAACAAGCTGGTGGCGAAAATCGGGACGCGCACCATCCGTCCGTATGGCCTTGCCCAGATCAGGGAGGGAGAGGAAGCCTCCTTTCTTTCCTCACAGGACATCAGCCTGCTCAGCGGGGTGGGACAGGCCATCTCCTCCCTGCTTCGGGTTGCCGGCATCACCCAGATCGGACAGCTTGCCCAACTTGATGATGAGCAGACCCTGGCGTTTCTGGGCAAGAAAGGAGTGGCCCTGCGAGATGCCGCGCGTGGACTTGACCGTTCCTCTCTCGGCCCAAGCCTGACAAAACAGAAGCAGATCATCCGCAAGGTCAGTTTTGCCGAGCCGATCCTCGACCATGCCTCGCTCAAGGCAGCCTTGGTAAGTGCAGCTGAGGACGCTGGGCTCGAGATGCGCGGGGAGAACCATGGATGTTCACACATCCACCTTACCCTCCTGTGGAGCGACGGAAGATCCAGTGAAGCCTCAAGGCGAACCAAGGATCAATGGATCCTTGACCTGGAGATCGAACGGGTTCTTTGGGATTGTGCCCTGCAGGCTGCGAACCGAAGGGTCAGCCTGCTTGCCTTCACCCTCAGGCTCTCCGACCTCAATCCCGCCTTGGGCCAGAGCGATCTCTTCATCCCCACCCAGTTGGAGCGCTCCAGCTCACTGCAAAGTGCAGTGGACCGGGTACGCACCAAGTTCGGTCCGGCAATCCTTTGCCATGCTGCGGCACTCTGCCATGCACACTAGACTCGGACTGTACACTGCCTACTCCCTGCTCTGGGGACCGGTGGGAATTGAACGCCTGTTTGCACGTCTCAAGGAGGAGGGCGTGACAAAAGTCGCCATCACCGACAGGGACAACCTCTACGGCTATCCTGCCTGCAGGGAACAGGCACAAAGTGCAGGAATTGCACTGATCTGTGCTGCTGCACTGACCGAGCAAGACCAGATCATCCACGCCTTCGTCCAGGACCAGCAAGGCTATGAGCGGCTCTGCCTGTTGCTCTCATTGCGCGAGCAGGATCCTGCGTTTTCCTATCTGCAGGCACTGCAACAGGAGAGTGGCGGCTTGGCCCTTGCCACCACGCATCTCCCGTTCCTGCAAGCATTGGCCCACCACACCAACGTGTATGCAGAGGTTACCCCCACCTGCCTGAAGGCAATCAGGGGAGCATCACAGCTTGGCCTGCCCCTGCTTGCCGTGGATGATGCACTCTTTCTGGAGAAACAGGACGAGGAGAACCACAGAATCCTGTGTGCTATCGCACTGCACAAAACGCTCGGCTCGCTGCAGGAGGGAGATACGGTGGAAGCACCCAAGTACCTGCTGACACAAAAGGCTTGGGAAGAAGCCTTCTCGAGTTGGCCTGAGGCGGTGGTGCATGCAGACTCCTTGCTTGCCTATGACCCATTCTCCCCCAAGCTGATCTTCCCGACCTATGCACTGGACGAAGGCGTCAGCGCCGAGATGGAGCTGCGCATGCGGGTTCTCGAAGGAGCTGAAGTCCGCTATGGGGAGATCAACGATGCCATCTTTGAACGCATCGACTATGAGCTTTCCATCATCGACAAGAAGGGCTTTGCCCCCTACTTTCTGGTTATGCACGACATCGTCAAGATGAGCAGCAGGACCTGCGGCAGAGGATCGGGCGCAGCTTCCATCGTCTCCTACAGCCTCTTCATCACCAATGTAGACCCCATAGCCCACCATCTCTACTTTGAGCGTTTTCTCTCCCTTGAGCGGACCGACCCACCGGACATCGATGTCGATTTTGCCTGGGATGAGCGTGATGGGGTTTTCGAGGCGGTCCTGCAACGATTCGGGTCGGAGCACTGCGCACGGGTGGCCAACCACAATACCTTCCGCTTCCGTTCCGCACTGAGGGAGACTGCACGTTGCTACGGCTTGAGTGACAGCCAGATCACCGCTGCGGAAAGACAGCTCTTTGTCAGCGGGCTCTCCTCCCTCACCGATCCGCTCTGGTCGGTCATCTGCAGGGTTGCAAGCTCGCTCGAAGGACTTCCCAAAGAGCTTTCGATGCATTGCGGCGGCTTGGTCATTACGCCCAAGCCGGTTACCTGCTATGCCCCCATCTGCCGATCGGCCAACCAGTACCCCCTGCTCAGCTGGGAAAAGGAAGGGACCGAAGCCGCAGGATTCGTAAAGATCGATCTCTTGGGAAACCGTTCCCTTGCCGTCATTCGGGACTCTCTGGCAAATCTCAAGGAAGACGGCATCTTCATCGATGAACGCACCTGGAATCCCATCCAGGACAAACCCACCATAGAGGCCCTTGCCCGGGGGGATTCGATGGGAGTGTTCTACATCGAATCGCCTGCCATGCGCCAGTTGCAGAAGAAGACAGGCAGGGGGGATTTCGAGCACATCGTCATCCACTCCTCCATCATCCGCCCTGCTGCCAATGCATTCATCAATGAGTATGTCCAGCGGTTGAAGGGAAAAAGCTGGGAGCCGCTGCATCCACGCCTTGCGGCCATCCTTGATGAAACCTATGGGATTCTTTGTTATCAGGAGGATGTCTCCAAGACAGCGGTAGCCCTTGCCGGGTTCAGTGAAGCAGAGGCAGACCGCCTGCGCAAGGTCATAGCAAAGAAAGCGAACGGACAGAAGCTTCGCCTCTACCAAGATCAGTTCTTCTCAGGCTGCAGAAAGAACGAAATACAAGAGCCCGTCATCGAAGCAATCTGGAAGATGATGCTCAGCTTCGACGGATACTCCTTCTGCAAACCCCATTCGGCCTCCTACGCAATGGTCTCGTTCCAGAGTGCCTACCTCAGGGTCCACCACGGCCCGTATTTCATGGCGGCTGTACTGAGCAACCAAGGGGGCTACTACCGCGCCCAAGCCTATATCAGTGAGGCAAGAAGAATGGGCATCACGATAGCTGGTCCTGACATCAATACCAGCCGCATCACCTACCATGCACACCGGAACACCCTCTTCGTGGGGTTCATGGCCATCGCCAATCTCAAAGGTGAGGCAATGCAGCGCATCATGCAGGAACGAAAGCAGGGAGGCCCGTTCGTCTCGCTGGAGGAAGCTGCATCCCGACTGGGTCTTTGCCGTGAGGACTGGGTGGCACTGGTCAGTGCCGGTGCTCTTGACTCACTCAATCCTTCCCTCGCCCGCAGTGAGCAACTGAGGCTGCTGCTGACGTGTGCAAAACCCCGTTCAGAAGCGTTGCAACCCGATCTTTTCGCCAAGACGGTACGGACTTTTCCCACCCAGAACCTTGCATGCAGGAGAAAAAGCAGTGAGGAAGAGTTGCACCGTGAGTTCTCGGCCCTCTCCTTCTTGCGCGACCATCATCCCTTGCTGCTGTTCTCACACCACCTTTCCCGACTGAAACGGGTCAAAGCCTGCGACCTCGCTTCCTATGAGAATCGCTACATCACCCTCATCGGGTATCAGATTACGCAGAAGCAAGTGCTCACCAAGGGAGGAGAGAACATGAGCTTCGTTTCCTTTGAGGATGAGACTGCGTTGTATGAGACGGTGCTCTTCCCCCAGCTCTTCGCCAAGTATCATCATCTGCTCAGCACCCAGTGGCCCTTGGTGGTGCTTGGGCTGGTGAAGAACGATGAGGGTGCCTTGATCGTGGAGATCGAGCACCTGAAGAAACTGGGAAACTAAGTGGACAGTTGCTCTTCTATCCGTTTCACATATGCCTTGATGTTGAACTTGCGCTCCAATCCCTTGTCGTTCATATAACGGACATTGCCGAAGATGGCCCGTTCCGTCCACGGCCTGTCGTGCTTGCCAAAGCACCAGGCAACCCCCGCATACCCATTGGGGTCGCGTCCATCCATCTGATACCGGTTGTTCAGCGAAAGCGCAGTGACAAACGCTTCTTTTGGGGTTGGGCTCCACTCCAGGATTTTTTTCCCCCAATACATGCGCAGGTAGTTGTGCATGGTGCCGAATTCCACCATCTCCTTCTGAGCGGCATTCCAGTAGGGGTCGTGCGTCTGCGCAGCTTCCAACTGTGGGTAGGTATAGCGGTACTGCCTTTTGTCTGCCTCATGCAGGGAAAGTGTTTTCAATGCCCAGGATGGGAGGCCTTCATACTGGTCATACAACGGGTTGAAAAACACATAGTTCATGGCAAGCTCACGCCTGACGATCAGCTCCTCGAGAAAGACCGGGACATCCGGCAGGTCGAAGCTGCGTGTCCTCAGGTAGATATCGACCGGGCTGATCTGCCCGAAATGCAGGTAGGGACTCAAGCCGGATGACCAGTCCAGGGAGGGATCGCTGCGCTTCTGCACATACCCATCCAGACGTGATTCAAGAAAGGTGGAAAGTTTGCGTTGGGCTTCCTTCTCCCCTCCCCGAAGCTGGAGCGCTTTTCCTCCCCTGTCCTTCACCCCCAGGATGTTGAACAAAGCAGGTAGGTCAGAAAGATCTGCACTGGAAAACGGAACAACGACGGAGAGCGAGGAGATCTTGACCTCCTCCGGTTCCACTTCCTGGGCGAAATAGGAGATCATGGGCTCAATCTTTCGTCTCAGCGTTGCTGCCGAATACTCTTCCTTGGTGCTGACAGCTTCCAGGGGAACCACCACATTCGACTCCACTTGGATCAGGGAGACTGGAAGCAATTCGGCTGCTGTCTTCCTCCACTGTCGCTCTGCTCTGGTGTACCCGCGGTCGACCACGACACCGGCGGCAAATGGGATGAGTTTTTCCAGCCCTTCCACGACCCCTGCCTGGTGGATCACCATCCTGATCGATCGCCTCTTCAGCTCTTGTTGTACTTCTGAAAGTCCTTCTGCCAAGAAACGGTAGTGACGTACACTTGCTTCATTGAAAGCAGCGGCAAGGCCGAAATAGACGAGCAAGGGCATATTCAGAGAATTTGCCAGCTCAACAGCATATGCCAGCGCATCATTCTGTTTCACCCGTTGGGAAGCCTGCATCCAATACACCAGATATCGGGCCGTACCATCGAGCTGCTTATCATTGAGCAGTTGGATCCTTTGTGCATCTATCATGGATTCAGCATACCATGGAAACGCTCATTTGAGAGAGTCCAGTAGGGCGAATAACTCCACTTCATCCTGTACTTTGTCATAGTCTCCGACCAGTTTTCCCTGATAGTGATAGTGCAAACCGTTTTGCTCACCCGCATGCAAGGCCGCAAGCAAGGCGTCCTGTCCGTACCGGGCGACATAGGATGCAAACGTCCGGATTCGTAGGGATGAAAAGAGAGTGAAGTCACAGGGAAACTCCGTACACTCCCAGCATCCAGCATGCCCCTTTTCCACGGCACACTGGTAAGCCTTGCACCCTAGCGCGTCTGGGCAATCTCCCTGGCGACACCCTTTGCAGGAAGGTTTCTCCTCGCAAAGACAGCAGGCAAGGCCGCAAAACGCAATACCCTTTTGCTTATCCATGGAGGGACTCATGTCTTGCTGC
>RZYT01000058.1 GCA_009930195.1 Spirochaetia bacterium
TACGAGGTTCGCCATGTTTTGAGCCGCAAAGGGATCGAACCTTTGACCCGCAGATTAAGAGTCTGCTGCTCTACCAGCTGAGCTAGCGGCCCATGACAACTAAACTAACAAAAACCAAAACAAAAAACCAATGCGCCCGGAAGGATTCGAACCTTCGACCTACGGATTCGAAGTCCGGCGCTCTATCCAGCTGAGCTACGAGCGCGTTCACCGGTAAGGGTGAGAGACGGGGCTCGAACCCGCAACAGCCAGATCCACAATCTGGTGCTCTACCATTGAACTACTCCCACCATGGCAGCTGAAGCAGTGGTTCATCACCAGTGCGTTTCAACGTTGCATACTATGCCCTAAACGCATTTCTTTGTCAACAACCCTCCTGCAAAAAATCCAAAATTTTGGGTCTCTGGAAACAACTGTTTTTCCTGCAATCACTTGTTTGCATGTACCTTTTGCTTGACCCGTTTGAACGTATCATCCGCTGTCTTGGCTTTGCCTGCCTGAGGTGTTTTCCAGGAAGCGTGCACAAAGAGCAAATGATGCTTCCAGGCAAGCGATCTGCCCGCAAGCTGACCGATGAGTTCCTGTTCCAGTTTCTTGGCATCGACCTCAGCCGATTGGGCTGTGAAAGCCGGAAGGTAACTGGCACTGAGATAGCGACGGATGTCGTCTTCGGCCATGCTCCGGCTCTCTTCAAGATCCAGTTCGAAAGAGGTTGTGGCAAGGCCGGCTTGTTCAAACATCCCAAGCAGGTCCTCTGCAGTCCAGTTGGTCAAGGGATTGGCAGGATCTGCATAGAGTGTACGCTCGGCCTTGCGAAGCAGGAGCTGAAGATCCTCGGTCACAAAATCAGAAAGCCTTGAGCCGAGCGAAGGTACGCTCTCTGCAATGTGCAGCGAACCCTCTGCGGACAATCTCGCTTTCAGCTTTGCAAGCAGCTTCTCCTCTTCCTTGGCGCGGGAGAAGAGATTTCTTCCGACAATGACCTCAAACCTCAATTGTCCTTGCAAGGTGTCAAGGACCTTGTCCAGGGGATCACAATGGATAACCGGTCGGTCAAGATCGGAAAGGGAGTGTGCATAATGGTTGATGTGGTCCCTCTGGTCGGGTGTACGGACCTGGGCAACCACAAGGCCTTCGGGGGTGCTGCGGTACGCCTCCCATAGCAACAGCCCATGCCCTGCATTGCAGACCAGCACCCGGTCGCTTCTTCTGATGGTCAAGCCCTCAAAGAGGGTCTTTCTCAGGACTTGCAGGAGTTTTCCCCGCTCGCTGACTGTTCGGCTGACCCACCGCTGCCGATCCTTGTCCCCGGGAGAGTAGGAGAGGTTTTCCACAAAGGCATCGTTTTCCACACTCTCCAGCTGCTCTTCGCGGTGGCGCTGCACTTTTTCCTTGATGCTTTTCTCATAGCCTTGGTCACTTGGCTCATAAAAAACCTTTCCCTGCAGCGATGAAGGCAGGTACTGCTGGGCGACCCAGTGGTCCTGATACGCATGAGGATAGAGGTATCCCTGCCCATGCCCGAACCCTTTTGCATCACGATTCCCGTCCCTGAGATGGTTGGGTACCTCATCCTGAGCCTGTTGTTCTACACCCTTGAGTGCATCGAAGAAAGCAAGGGTTGAGTTGCTCTTCTCTGTTGTGGCGAGGTAGAGCGCTGCATGAGTCAGATGAAAACGGCCTTCGGGAAGACCGATCCGTTCGAATGCTGCAGCATCGGCTTGCACCACCACGATTGCCTGGGGATCGGCAAGCCCGACATCCTCGCAGGCACTGATCAGCATCCTGCGGAAGATGAACTTGGGATCCTCGCCGGCACTGACCATTCTGGCAAGCCAGTACAAGGTGGCGTCGGGATCACTTCCCCGAATGCTCTTGATGAAGGCGCTGATGACATCAAAATGGTAATCACCCTCTTTGTCATAGAGCACAGCCTTCTGCTGGATCGACTGCTCGGCAGCGTCCTTGGAAATAGTGATATGGCTCCCTTGCGGAGGGGGGAAGGTAGGGACTGAAGTCTCCACTGCAAGTTGCAGGGCGTTGAGCAGGCTGCGGGCATCGCCGTTGGCCACCTCCACCAGGTGCTCCAAAGCACCCTCCTCAAAACCTACTTCATACAGGCCATACCCACGTTCCTTGTCAGCAAGCGCCTGCCTGGCAATTGCCATGAGGTCTTCGCTTTCCAGACTTTTCAGTTGGAATATCCTCGATCTGCTGACCAGTGCGGCATTTACCTCAAAATAGGGATTCTCGGTGGTTGCACCGATAAGAATGACCGTCCCATTCTCAACCCAGGGAAGAAGGGCGTCCTGCTGGCTCTTGTTCCACCGATGCACTTCATCCACGAACAGGATGGTGCCACGGTTGTAGAGCTCCAGGCGCTGGCGGGCCTCGTCAATCTCATAGCGCAGTTCCTTTACCCCGGAGAGCACTGCATTGAGCGTGGAGAAATGCCGCTTGGTGGTATTGGCGATGACGCGGGCAAGCGTGGTTTTTCCGGTACCCGGGGGGCCGTAGAATATGACCGAGGAGAGCTGGTCGGCTTGGATGGAACGCCTCAGCAACCGTCCTTCGCCGATGATGGCATCCTGTCCGATATATTCGTCGAGCGTACGTGGGCGCATGCGGTAGGCAAGTGGTTGGTTTTTCTGCTGATCAGCCTCGCTGGCAACGCTGAAGAGGTTCATAGGCTGGCCTCCTGTTGGAAGACTTCCAGAAAGGATCCGCTGCCCTTTGGCACCGGAGTGGTGCGCAGCTGCTCCTCCTGTTGACCCAGTTGGTCGAGATAGCGTGAGACAAAGAGCGCATGAAGGTGAGAAAAGGGGTCGATATCCACAGGTTTCAGCTCTTCACGTCCCCAAAGAGCGGTCCCTTTTCGCCAGATATCATATCTGTCCAGGATGAGTGCCCAGGTGACCTGGCTGTTCTGGAGGGATTCGGAGAGCATCGAGCGAACCTCTTCATCCAATTCAGTTCCGTGTTGTGTGATGAACGCTTCGGTGGCACTGCGATTTCCTGAGAGAATTGTCTTGTTTGGATCATCCCATATGACACGAGCAGCAGTCTGGTCCACCAGGGAGGGGAGAGCAACCACCACCTGTCGGAATCCTGTTTTCACTTGCTCCTGCCAAAGTGCAAGATGGTCAAGGAAAAGGGGTATCTGTTCCAGCTCGGGAAAATGCGTTGCCTCAAGGGGCAGGAAGGAAGCCAGATCCTGTGATGCAAACAAATTGGCATCTATGGACTGGCTGGAGAGTTTGAGCACCTCTTCCAAGGCGTACGCAGAGGAGACTGCATCGGGGGCAGCAGGCCCTTGGACCGTTCTGCACCCGGTAAGAAGCAGCAAAAGCAGGAGAAAAGGCAAGCGTTTCATGTACGTAACTATACCATCACCAAATCATCTTGCATAGGTGAACCGGCCTCAGTACAATCGCAGAATGCACACGGCAACCCGGGCGATGAACAAGCAAATTCGGCAGTTGAGTCTCCCCACCATGTATGGGATGCTCTTCACCGCGCTGTATGATGTGGTGGACATGTTCTGGATCGGGATGCTGGATAAGGAAGCGGTTGCCGCCATCACCATCTATCTCACCCTGTTCTGGGCCTTGGAAATCCTCAATGAGATTGTCGGAACCAGCAGTGTCTCCATGCTCAGCCGCAGCTGGGGTGCAGGGGATAGGGAGAAGACGAGAAGCATCGGCGAGCAGACCTTTGCCTTCAAAGCCCTGCTGGGCAGTCTGGGGGCGATCCTGTTGATCCTCTGCCTGCCGTATTTCTACCGCATGTATACCGATGATCCGAAGGTCATTGCCCATGGCCTGAACTATGGGTACCTCAGGTCAGCCTTCATACCGATCTTCTTCTCCTCCTATACGGTGAATACCCTGCTCAGAAGCACCGGCGATGCAAAGACCCCCATGAAGCTGCTTCTGGCGACCGCGGTGCTGAATATGATTCTCGATCCGTTGTTCATGTTCCCAGTCATTCCGTACACATCCATCAGGGGACTGGGGTGGGGAATGTTCGGCTCGGCTCTTGCGACCTGTCTCTCGTATCTCGTAGCCTTCCTGGTTGGGTTTGTGTACTTGCTCGGGGACAAGGCCCCCCTATCCATCCGCTTCAGGCACATATTCCATCTGGATTTGAAGCTGGACAAAAAACTGTTGACCATCGGCCTTCCCAGCGGCTTGCATATGCTGCTTCGCTCGCTGGTGACCTTCGTCTTTCTCAAGCTTGTGGCTCACTATGGGACGGCTGCCATTGCCAGCCTGGGTATTGCAAACCGCATCTACCAGTTCTGCAGCATGCCATCGAATGGACTGAGCATGGGCTCGGGCATTCTGGTTGGCCAACGTCTCGGCTCAAGACAGTTTCCGCAGGCGCAACAGGTTGCCTACCTTTCAATCCTCAACGGGCTTCTCTTTTCTCTTCCGCTCTTCCTTGCCCTGATGCTCTTTCCCTCAGCCATTCTCAGCCTCTTTCTCGGAGGAGCAGAACCCACCGCCGATGCAATGTTCTTGCTCCGCATCTATGCGCTCTGTCTCATTTGCCTTGCTTTTTCCAGCGGTCTTGGTTCCGCCTTCTATGGTTCCGGTCACACCAGGCCCATCCTGTATGCATCCCTGATCTCAGGCTGGTTGATCCAAATGCCCTATGCCCTGGTGGTTGCCTCTTTGCTCATGTTGCCGCTTCGCTGGTTGTGGGCGGCGTATCTGATAGGTGATGTGGGGGATGCCGTAGCCCGCTGGTTCTGGTTCTCCAACCGCCGTTGGATGGAAGAGCCTTGACGATTTGCTTCACTTTGATGAAATTATGGTATGATAGCTCAGGAGGCTAGCTGTATGAACGATCAAAACACCTCATTTTTCCAGAATGTAGCGGTGCGGGAGCGCACCATACTCAAGAATGTATACCTCTGGATGACAGCCGGACTTGGTCTGACTGCCCTCATCGCTTTTTTCATTGCAAGCAATCCTTCGTTGCTTCGTGCCATCATCGGCAACACCATGGGCTTCTTTCTGGTGGTGATCGGGCAGTTTGCCTTGGTCTTCTACCTCTCTGCACGATTGGACAGGATGAGCCAGATGAGCGCCATCATTGCCTTCCTTGCCTATTCGGCACTCAATGGCATCATGCTCAGCACCATCTTTGCTGTCTATGCGGGAGTGGTCATCTACAAGACATTCTTTACCACAGCATTGATGTTCGGTGGCATGAGCCTGTATGCCATGACCACAAAGCGGGACCTGAACCGCTTGGGCTCCTATCTGGTGATGGGTTTGTGGGGTCTCATCGGTGCAAGCCTGATCAACCTCTTTTTCCGTTCCTCAGGCCTTGATTACCTGATCAGCTTCATCGGTGTCGGAATTTTCCTTGGTCTCACCGCCTATGACACCCAGAAGATCATCAGGATGAACCAGGAGTACGGGTCGTCCATCGATGAGGAGTCCTTCACGAAGCTGAGCATCATCGGAGCTCTCTCCCTCTATCTGGACTTCCTGAATCTGTTCCTCTATTTGCTGCGGATATTCGGCCGGTCGAACAACCGCTGATGATCGAGCCACCTTCGGGTGGCTTCATCTTTTTCAGGATTGTCGGTAGGTGATGCATTCCGGTCTCAGGCTTGCTTTCAGCGACTCATAGGAGAGTGAAGGCATTTCCAGACAACAGCTGCGTCTGCCCACCTGCTCCAGCGAGTGGGCATCGGAACCAGTGAGAACCGCCAAGCCTCTGGTATCTGCATGGACCGGGATGTGGATGGCCTCCAAGGCAGAGTAGGGCAGGTCGGGCAAGAAGCCCAGATTTGCCAGTACGCTGTTTGCAAACCGGTCTATATGAGCCGGTATCACCAAGGCATCGCGGCTCAACGCCTCTTCCACCACATCGGAGAAGGAGAGGTTGCTGGAACTGACCAGAAGTGCATCCACGCGCTCGATAACCTCACCTTCCACATTCACCACCAGCTGGTTGCCGAAGAGCTTGGGATTGTTCTTCCGTTTCGGCAGGAGAAACTCCACAAAGGCCGAGAACTCCATGGCGTTCTGCAAATCCTTGAAAAGGGTGAGCACATGCACCTCCTCAACGGTGGTGACTTCCATCCCGAAGAGAGGGAGAATGGAACACAGCTCGCACGCTTCGGCGAATGCAGGGAGGTTTTTTCCGCAGTTGTGGTCGGTCAAAGCCAGGATTTCGATTCCCTGTTCCATTGCTTCCACCGCCAGAAGTGCCGGTGTGAAGTCGTCGTCACCGCAAGGAGAGAGACAGCTGTGGTTGTGCAAGTCAATTTTGACCTGCATCTCACCTTCCCAATGCCCGGGCTATCTTGCAACTCGCCTCAAACTGCGTATCTTTGGTGGTGAAAATGGCAACTTCTTCCTCTTTTGCAGCTTGCAGCATGTCAGGAGGGACACTGCGGTTGTTGCAGATGACCAAGGCACGGATTTGAGCCAGAGAGGCGACTGCGACAGTATTCTTATGTGCCTGGATCGTGATCAGGACGCTGTCTGCGGGAGCATTGCCCATCACGTCACTGAGCAGGTCCCCGGTATAGGCATCCTGGATCTCATACTCCTCGTCACTGATGCACTGAAGGGAAAATCCCTGTATGTTTGCAAGGTCTCGAACAACCATCTTATTCCTCCTCATGGTTTGGGTGCAGCTCTATGGTGCTTACCACGGTAGTACCGCTTCGGCCACTCTCGATGGCGAAATCATCGGATACGGATTTCACATTGGGAAGGCCCATGCCGGCTCCGAATCCAAGCGATCGTATCCACTCGCTGGCTGTGGACCAGCCGGCGGTCATTGCAGCTTCTATGTCACTGATGCCCGGCCCGCTGTCACGGGCGGTGATCTGCAAGGTCTGCGGCGAATATTCGGCGATCAACTCCCCGCCGTCGGAGTGCACCACCAGATTCATTTCCAGCTCATAGCTGGCAATGGCTGCCCGCCGGATGATGTGGGGGGCGATTCCTGCACTCTTGAGCCGTTTCTTGATCTCGGTGGAGGCATAGCCTGCATTCTCGAAATCATTCTTCATGATTGAGTAGGTATGGATCTCCCCGCTCATCTCTTGGCTGAGGCTGGTGGTGCGCGTGCGCTTCTCCAGCTCCTCGATTTCCCGGTTGATCTCCACCAGCAGGGTACTGGTGATATCCCTGCTGGTGATCATGCCGACCAACTCCTTGTGCCGGTTGAGCACGGGGAACCGGTGGTAGCTGAAACGGTCAAAGTAGCTGATGGCAAACGAGATCGGCATATCATCCTCAAGGACAATGAGGTTTCGGGTCATATGATCCTGTGCCGTTTCCTCAATATACCCCTTGTCGAGGGCTTGGATGATGTCATCCATGCTCACGATCCCGATGAGCCTCTTGCCCACTACGATGGGCAGGCCGGTGACCTGTTTCTCACGCATGATGTATTGGATCTGCCTGAGCTTGGTTTCCTTGGTTGCCGTCACCAAGTCGGTGGTCATGACATCCTTCACCTTGAGGCGGTAAATGAGTTCAAGAATGACATTCGGCGAGGTATAGGTATTGATAGGTATCTCTTGCATAGGGTGAGTATACATCAGCTTGTCGGCAGTGCAAAGAAACTCTCTTCGCTTTCTTGGTGCCGGACGGCAGGATTTTTGGTATATTGGTGGGGTATGGATAATGAGTTGCGTGTGGACCTCATCCATGAGGATCCTGATTTTCTGATTGTTGATAAGCCATCCGGCCTGCCGACCGTCCCCCTGAAGGACGATCCGAAGGAGAAAGCGACCTTGCTGTCTCTTGTTGGCAGGATGTATCCCGAAGTGCTGTCAGTGGAGGGTGCGAACGCCTGGGAAGGTGGGGTGTTGCACCGTCTCGATACAGCCACCAGTGGCTTGGTGGTCATCGCCCGATCCAGGGAGGTGTATGCTTCGTTGCAGGCCATCGGGAAAGCGGAACTCTTTCTCAAGGAGTATCGCGCCCGGTCCTCACACTACCAGGAACCCCAACTGCCTGGATTCCCTCCCTATCCGTTTGATGATCCTGTCGCTTGTGGTGGCAGGGAGGTTTCCATTGGTAGTCTTTTCCGCCGATTCGGGGAGAACAGGGCTCAAGTACGTCCGGTACTTGCAGACAGTCCCAAACACCTTCTGGACAAGACCAGCGGAACGTGGTATCTGACAAGGGTTGGGTACAGCGGCAGGGATGACAAAGATGCACATCTTTTTACCTGTAGGCTAACTTCCGGGTTCAGGCATCAGGTACGTGTCCACATGGCATGGAGCGGCTGGCCGCTCGATGGGGACACCGTCTATCAGGGAAAGGCAGCTGATCGGCTTGGCCTTCGGGCTGTGGCAGTGGAGTTCCCCCATCCCAAAACCGGACGCCCGTTTGAGATCCGGTTGGAAGAGTAAGAAACCAAGGAGCAAGAAAGAATGGCAGATCCCAGAGAAGAAAAGCTTGCAAAGCTTTTGGTGCAGTATTCGGTTCATCTGAAGAAGGGTGAATCCTGTTTGATAAACGCGGTGGATATTCCCATCACCATGACGGAAGCCTTGGTCAAGGCTGTCTATGATGCGGGTGGGTATCCGGTGGTGAACCTGTGGAACCAGCGCCTGGAGAGGGCGATGTGTGAACAGGCGACCAAGGAGTCATTGCAGAAGTGGGCTGATGTGGATACCTACCGTATGCAGCAGATGGATGCCTTCATCGGTATCCGGGGCATTGCCAATGTACGTGAGCTCTCCACCATTCCCGAGAAATCGAATCTGGCCAGTACCTATTACAATATTCCGGTGCATATGAAGACCCGGCTTCCCCATACCAAGTGGGTGGTCCTGCGCTATCCCACCGAAGTGTTTGCCATGCAGGCAAATCTTGGGACGGTGGAGTTTGAGGATTTCTTCTACAAAGTCTGCACCGAAGTCGATTACCTTGCCATGGCTGAGGCCATGGAACAGGCAAAGGTCTTCCTCGATACCGTGGACAAGGTGCACATCAAGGCGAAAGGCACCGACCTGTCGTTCTCGGTGAAGGGCATGGGTTGGATACCCTGTGCCGGCAAGATGAACATCCCCGATGGGGAGATCTACAGTTGCCCGGTGAAGGATTCGGTGAACGGGACGATCACGTACAATACGGAGAGCACCTATCATGGGCACTGCTTCAAGGATGTGAGTTTCACCTTCAGGGATGGGAAGATCATCGAAGCCCACAGTGACGACGATGCGCTGCTCAATGAGATTCTGGATATCGATGAAGGGGCCCGCTACATCGGTGAGTTCGCCTTGGGCTGCAATCCCGGCATCCTCAAGCCGATGGACAACATCCTCTTTGATGAGAAGATTCTCGGATCCATCCACTTCACACCGGGCAACGCATATGACGATTGTGACAATACCAACCGTTCAGCAGTTCACTGGGATCTCGTACAGATCCAGAGACCCGAGTATGGTGGGGGAGAGATGTATTTTGACGGGGAACTGGTAAGAAAGGACGGCTTGTTCGTCCACCCGAAACTCACTTGTCTCAATCTTTCTCTCCAGAAGGCTTGACCAAGAAGCCAGTCTTCGGTACAACATAGCATAATCAAAGGCGATGCGGAGCAATCTGCATCGCCTTTTTCCAGTATGGGGCCCGTTGGGCTCCTCGTACAACGGTGTGCGATGGTTCAATCCATCGTGCACCCTTTTTTTTGCGGGAGGGGTAGGTATGTACTCATCAGTAGACACCTTATGGGTCTTGCTCGGCGCGGTGTTGGTCTTCTTCATGCAGGCAGGGTTTGCCATGGTTGAAACGGGGTTCACCCGGGCAAAGAATGCAGGGAACATCATCATGAAGAACTTGATGGACTTCTGTCTGGGCAGCGCGGTCTTCTGGATCCTTGGCTTTGGACTCATGTTCGGGGTGGGAGCTGAAGGACAAACCAATCCCTTCGTCGGCTTCTTCGATTTCTTCGTCCAAAGGGAGTATGGCTCCTCCTTTCCCACAGCCGCGTTTTTGATTTTCCAGACAGTCTTCTGTGCAACAGCAGCAACGATTGTCAGCGGTGCCATGGCAGAGCGGACGAAATTCATCTCCTATTGTCTCTATTCGGTGGTCATCAGTGCCCTGGTGTATCCGATCAGCGGTCACTGGATCTGGGGCGGTGGTTGGCTCAGCACGCTCGGTTTCCATGACTTTGCCGGCTCCACCGCGGTTCACATGGTGGGAGGCGTTGCTGCCTTCTGGGGAGCAAAACGCATAGGGGCGAGGGTAGGCAAGTATGACGAACAGGGAAAAGCGAAGGCAATTCCCGGGCACAGTCTCACCCTGGGTGCCCTTGGTGTGTTCATCCTCTGGTTCTGTTGGTTCGGTTTCAACGGAGGTTCCACGGTAAGCCTCACCGGTGATGATACCATTGTCAGCGCTGCATCGATTTTTGTTACCACCAACCTTGCAGCGGCCTTTGCTGCAATAGCCACCATGCTCTATACCTGGATCCGCTACAAGAAACCGGATGTATCCATGACGCTGAACGGGGCTTTGGCCGGCTTGGTCGGCATCACTGCCGGTTGTGACGCGGTCAGCCCCATGGGAGCCGCTGCCATCGGCCTGATCTGCGGCGTCCTGGTAGTGGTTTCTGTGGAGTTCTTTGAAAAAGTGGTACGCATTGACGATCCTGTCGGTGCCATCTCGGTCCATGGCATCTGCGGAGCGGTGGGAACCCTGCTGGTTGGGTTGTTCGCCCTGGACGGTGGACTCTTCTACGGTGGTGGCTTTTCCCTGCTTGGTGTCCAGAGCCTTGGCGTAGTATCCGTACTGCTTTGGGTTTCCGTCACCATGTTCTTGCTCTTCCTGCTCATTGAGAAAACGGTGGGACTCAGGGTTTCCCAGGCCGAGGAGGTCGCAGGTCTGGATCTTGAGGAGCACGGGATCATCTCTTCCTATGCGGACTTCATGCCGGCGGTTCCCTCGGTGCTCGGTTCTGCTTCCGCCTCACCGGAGGAAGCCATACCGGTAGTGCATGTTCCACCTCAGAAGACTCCCAGCAGGCAAGCCCCGATGACCAAGATCGTCATCGTAAGCCGCCAGAGCAAGTTCAACGAGCTGAAGCATGCCCTCAATGAGATCGGTGTCATGGGTTTGACCGTCACCCAGGTCATGGGGTGTGGCATGCAGAAGGGAAACAAGGAGTACTACCGTGGGGTTCCTGTCTCCATGACGCTGCTTCCGAAGATGCAGGTGGAGACGGTTGTCAGCAAGGTGCCGGTGCGTTCTGTCATTGAGGCGGCGAAGAAAGCGCTCTACACCGGACACATCGGGGACGGGAAGATATTCGTCTACACGGTGGACAACGTCATCAAGGTCCGTACCGGCGAGGAGGGCTATGATGCCTTGCAGGATGAGCTTGTGGCTGAGTAACTGACTCTGTCAAAAAGAAGGACGCGCATCATCTTTGGTGCGCGTCCTTTTTGGATCCTAGCGTTCCACGTCAAAGACGATGGTACGGTTCTTGTAGACAATGATTCGGCTTTCCAGATGTGCTTGCACCGCCTTGGCCAAGACACGCCGTTCCACATCCTTTCCCACATCCCTCAGTCCGTTGGGGCTCAGCTCGTGGTTGACCCTGACCACATCCTGGTCGATGATCGGTCCCTGGTCGAGATCCTCGCTTGCATAGTGGGCGGTTGCCCCGATCATCTTCACCCCACGCTCATACGCTCTGCGATAGGGATTCGCTCCCTGGAATGCAGGCAGGAAGCCATGGTGGATGTTGATGATCTTGCCTTGCCACTCGCTGGTGAATTCGGC
>RZYT01000304.1 GCA_009930195.1 Spirochaetia bacterium
GCGGGATCACGCAGGACAGGAAGGGAGATCTCGAAGGTGGTATTCTCCAGATACGAGATGAGATACTGCTCAATCGCCGTTCTCTCATCGCATGCAGGATCGAGTGCTGCTGTGGGAACACACCCAAGCCCTGCCTTGGTGGGGGTATAGAAGAGGTGTGGGCTTGATTTCTGGGCAAAGTATGAAGGGGGAAGGGAGCAGGCAACATAGAACGAGAAGATGGAGTCACCCCCTACTTGTGCTTCCATCTCGGCTTGCCGCCCTGGCAACGCTTTTTTCAGTGAGCGATAGAGACTCTTCAGGTCGGCAGCCCAAATGAGATGCTTGTAGGAGAACTCCTCATTGACAAGTCGGTTTTCTGCATCAACCGATGTGACCGAATATGCGGGTAGCAGAACAACACCTTTCTCCTTCAGATACTGTTCCATGGCCTGCACCAAGGCTCCGGTTCCCCCCAAGGGGTACTGGTACTCCAGGTAAAGCCCGAAATAACTGAGGGCGAAGAAGGTCGGGGTGTCAGCAAAAAAGTGTTGGGCGATGATGTCGATCAAGGCCTGGTTTGAGGTGAACTTGGAAAGGAAGGAGGTCACCGGCTCTTGCAGCTTCTTGATCTTGCTCATCGTGTGGATTGATTTGAACAGAAAGGGGAAAAGTTTGGAGAAGACATACTGCAAGTCTTGGAAGTTGTCCATAAACAGCGGATTGTCGATACCATACAAGACTTGCATGTAGCCGGTGATCTTGCGTATTTCAGCCATGATGGCACAAATATCACCCTCACTCTCCGGATAGAGGCGACAAAGCATCTCTTGGTATCCGTCCAAGCTGTGGATGTCTTCTATCAGTAGTCGTTCATCACAGATTTGCAGTGTCACCGGACTATGCACGAATGGCAACTCAATCCCCAGTTGCTTGAGCATCGGGAAGATGATGCCAGAGTTCTCAATGGCACGAATACCCTGGTCGTAGACAAATCCATTCCGTTCGAAGGAGTTTACCAGACCTCCAAGGCGTTCCTGTTTTTCACAGAGCAACACCGAAAGGCCAGAGCGTGCACAGTAGGCCGATGCAGTCAAGCCTGCCATGCCTCCACCGACAACCACCACATCATAGTGTTTGGATTCCATGCGACCTCCCTCAGCAAAGAACAGGCATCAGGTCACTGCATGCAACACCCCTACGATCCTGTTTTTTTCACAGTAGCATGAAATGTTCAAGATGCAATCATTTTTCAGATGAAGATGATGCAAGTCACAACTCATGAAGAATATGGGTAGCGTTTTGCGTCCATTCAACACAATATCTTGCAGTAACTTTTTACCATTTTTATATGCTCTTGCCGACTTTTTCTGTAGACTATGAGTATGAAGAGATTTCACAGCTATCATGGAGCAGGCATCATCTTTTGGAGCAAAGATGAGAACCAACAGGTTCGAATCCTTATTGGCAAGCGGAGCATGAGTCCGCAGAATCACCGTTGGTCATTTCCCGGTGGGGGTTGGGAACCGAAAGACGGCTTTGATGAAAAGGGCAAGATTGCGTATACCAAGGCAGCAATCCGTGAGTCGGGTGAAGAGATGGGTATGCCTGTAGAGCATGCAGAGAAACTTGTACCTCTGTGGGCACTTCATGTGCCAGGTTTCCACTACAAAGTCTACGCCTATGAGTTGGAACATCTGCAGAAGCCACCCTTCATCGCTGAATTCTCTGAAGCAAGATGGGTAGGAGTGGAAGAGCTTCCTTCCCCACTCGTTTCCTTTGTCGCAAGCCAGGTCAGATGCCTTAAGCGCTATCTGAAAAGCCTAGCGTAAGAAGCGGCTGCCCTTTTCAGGACAGCCATCCTCAATTTACCGCTTATTCAATTCCCGTACCGGCCTTGCCTCGATGTACCCACGGTAACCCATGGGTGCGAGCTGGAAGCGAGGCCCATCGTCGTCTGCCCACTGATACCCATAGAGCATGGGATCGTAGGTTTTCATCACTTCCCACAGATCAGTGATTGCATCCTCAAACTTCTCCTCATCAAAGGGAGGTCCCTGGAAAACCATCATCTTGCAGGGCTCAAGTTCAATGACATCGAAGCCTTCAGGAACAGGTCCGGCAAAGTCCATCGGCACTTCTACTCCCTGTACATATTCACCGCTTCCTTGTCTTCTCAACTTCTCAGGCATCCACATGCCGATAGGCTCATTGAGCGCCCCTTCAATGGAGGATAGAGTATCCCACACATCACACCCAACTTCCTCACAGTAGGAAAAATATTCGGTTGCCTTATGGGCAAACTTCACCACAGCTTTCCGCTTTGTGCGCTCCACTACCTGGACAAACACTGTTTGCATCTTGTTTTCTCCTTCTTGTCTGCTGTACTGGGAAGCCCTCTCATGGTATGCAGCAAGGGCTTTGCGGAACTCGGAGGGGTTCATGCCGAATTGCTTGCTGAAGGCACGCGTGAATCCTTCATGCGAATCGAACACAAA
>RZYT01000305.1 GCA_009930195.1 Spirochaetia bacterium
GGGTGTACCCAGCAGCGTTTCATGCCGGATGCGCAGTGCCTTATGGCAAAGCTCCGTGCGTTCCTCCATCAGCTGCCAGAACTTCTCCTCGTCCCCTTCTGCGCTGCATGCCACATCCACCAGGTTGAGGGTGACTGCCCCCTGATTGAAGCGACCGTAGTACTTGTGACTGCCATCCGGGTTCAGCCCCACCGTGTCCGGTGTGAGGAAAGCCCGACAGCCCATGCAGGTGTAGACATCACCCTTCAGCTGCTTCATCACCTTGGCGCTGATATAGTCAGGAACCATACGCCGGGCAGAGCATCTTGCAGCCAGCATCGTCAGATACCAGTAAGGGGCATCCTCGGTGATGTTGTCCTCGTCCAGCACATAGATGAGCTTGGGGAATGCGGGAGAAACCCAGACGCCAACTTCATTCTTAATCCCCTCGTAACGCTGACGAAGGCATTCGGAAATGATCAGGGCCAGGTCGTCCCGCGTCTGACCGGCAGGAACTTCATCCAGATACATGAACACCGATACGAACGGGGTTTGACCGTTGGTGGTCAGCAGCGTCTGGATCTGATATTGGATGGTCTGGATGCCCCGCTCCACTTCCCTGCGGACCCGCATCTCAGCCATCTGGTTTACCTTGTCCTCATCAAGCGGTTCCCCGATTGCTGCCAGCTCCTCCCGGATTTCCCCCAGGTACTTCTGGCGGCTGACATCCACAAAGGGGGCGAGGTGAGCAAGGGAAATGGTCTGACCGCCGTAGGTGTTGGATGCGACCTGAGCCACAATCTGCGTAGCGATGTTACAGGCCGTGGAGAAGCTGTGGGGCTTCTCGATCATGGTATCCGTGATCACGGTGCCGTTTTGCAGCATGTCTTCCAGGTTCACCAGCTCACAGTTGGTGATGGGGCCAGATACATAGCCCATATCGTGTACATGGATGATGCCTTCATCGTGGGCGAAGATCACATCCTCCGGGAAAATATATCTGCGGCAGATATCCTCGGATACCTCCGATGCCAGATAGTCACGCATGGTGGAGTTCAGCACCGGGTCCTTGTTCGCATTCTCCTGTTTGGCCAGCTCATTGTCGTGGCGCAGCAGGGAGAGAATCTTGGCATCGGTGCTGCTCTGCTTACGCAGCAGTTCATGGCGCAGACGGTAGTCGCTGTAGTGCCGGGCCAGCCTGTAATGTTCGCTCCGATCCAGTTCATCCACAATCATGTCCTGGATTTCTTCGACACTCACAGCCCTGCCAAGTGCATCGCAGCGTTTCTCCACATTGCCAACAATAAAACCGACCATCGTATCAGACAGTCGGTCCTTTTCTGCGACACAAGCGTTGGCGGCTTCTATCGCGTTTTTGATTTTCGTATAATCGAACGGCACTTCCGTACCGTTCCGCTTGATTACCTTCATGAGCTTTCCTCCTTCAGAAGCTTATCGGCTTCGGCAAGCAGCTCCTCACAGTTCTTACCGAGATACCGTTTGCACTGCTCATCCAGCCGTGCGTAGATCGTTGACTGCTCCTCGGCGGTCAGGTCGATGAAGTACCTTGACTCATTGTCCTCCGAATCCGCGTTGACCACATAGAACTCGATGCAGCTGTCCATGTGGTTCTCTGCAAATCCGTTCAGGCCGATATAGAAATCATACCAGCCCTCGTTGTCGCAGGTGTCATCGGTAAATTCATCCATGGGGTGCATCGGCTTGAATCCTGCATCTTTACGAATACGGTCGGCAATCTGCGAAAGACCGAAAGTCGCCATCAGCTGGAACTCCACTGTGGGGAACCGGCTGGAGTAGTTCACATTCTGCTGATCTGAGCCATACATGATTTCCGAACCGAAGTCCACAAAGATTTCGTCCCTTACAAAGCCTTCAATCAGATTCATGACTTCCCTCCTTCTCCGCCGCAGCTTGTTTTTCCATCGCCCTGCCACGATTGGCACAGGCGTGGCTGCAATATTTTCTCTTGCTTTTATACTCCCGGCTTGCCAGGAACTCCTTCCCACAGACCGGGCACACGGCAATGCGTGTCGATTTCCAGTTCTCCGGTTTTGGATGCTTGTTCTTCCATGCGAACCGACAGGCATCTGAGCAGAATTTCTTCCGTCTGCCTCTCGGATTCTGGTAGACCGCCTTCCCGCATTCAGGGCAGAAGCTTTTGACCACGGCATCCTTATATTCTTTTTCTTCTTCAGCCGACAACACGGCTATGGTTCCGTTCACGCTTCTGCCCCTCCTTCCTGCGGGTAAAACCGGCGCAAAACGCTTGAATAAAAGTGCATCATCCTCATGTTGCACCGAATACCCATACCTTTTTGCGAAAAATCTCAAAAAACACCTAAAAAGCAATGAGGTGAAAATCCATCAAATCCACGGGATCCTCATCGCCTCTTGGTTTCCACACGGGCTTCGCCAGCAGCATACGAAGCCGCCGGTTTTCCCGCTTCCAGACAGAAATTGCACCCGAAAT
>RZYT01000306.1 GCA_009930195.1 Spirochaetia bacterium
CAGATGTGCTTCTGTGACAGGACATTGGGGACTGAAGGATACTTTTGCTTGCTTGAGGTCCAGGCCGATGGCAGCTTCCGCAATCCAGGTGCCCAGATAGTTGCCCACCGTTTTGGCATCCAACGAAGAGAGCACTCGATTCATGACTTGCTGATAACTCTCATCGATCTGGCGAAGGCTGGCTTTACGCTTTGCACTTGCCATGTTTGCCTGCAACCGAAACCGAATCTGTTTCAGCTTATCTTCGGTTGCACGCCTTTCCACCTCGATGTCCTTCTCTGCGCGAAGACGAGCCTCCTCAAGAAGACGACTCGCCGTTACCTCAGCATCCTCAAGGATTTGCTTGGCCTTCATATCCGCTTCTTCGAGAATACCGCTCAAGAGTCGGCTGTCAGTTGTTTCCATTCAAACCATTCCTACAACGATACCCCGATGGCCTGGTTGACCAGGGTACGCAAATCGGTACGCCCCTCCTTTGAGTTCGGGGAGGGTATTTCAACGACAAGGGGAAAGGACTCGGAGAACAGATATCGGTCGACCGTACCCCGAATCAGGGAAGCCACTGTATCCGTAATGATGATGATCCCGTTGTCAGGATCCTCCAAAGCCTTGTCCCATGCTCGTTTTGCCTGTTCGGCATTTGTCGCCTGCATGCCGAAAACACCAACCAGGGAGAACCCCAGAACGGTATCCTCGTCACCGATGACAAAGTATTTCATGCTCAGACCTTGCCGAGAATCATCAGGCTGGTGATGAATCCGAAGACCACAAGGCCTTCAGCAAGAGCGATGAAAATCAAAGCCTGGCTGGCAATCTCGGGACGCTCGCTGATGGCTCCCATCGCAGCACTTCCCACCTTGCCGATAGCCATGCCTGCAGCAAGAGCACCTACGGCAAACGCGATGGCTGCGCTGAAGCAGACCAATGCAAGGTTGTAGTCACTCCTTTGGGCAGCTTCCGTCGTTGCTGCAAAGGCACCGGGGGCGAAGATGAACGCAGAGGCAAGCAACATAAGCGCCGTTGCAACAAAGGTCATCGATACTTTTTTTCTGAATGCGATGTTGGTCATAGTGTGACCCTCCTCAAAAGAATGCACTATCTCTTCTCGGAACGGGTGTTGGAGAGCCCAACCGGCTCATACGCCACACCTTTTCCGGTGAAATACCGTGAAAAGAACTCGTAGTAGTTCAAACGAAGCGACTGGATGCCTGCACTCAGGCCTTCCAGAACAATAACCAGGACGTTTCCCAAAATGAAAATCGCCACTCCCCCGAATCCATCCACCATCGAGGAAAGTTCCTTGAAAGACTCCATCAGCGAAGCATGGGCTATTCCCAAGCCGGCCACACGCATGAAGGAGAGCGTATTGGAAAGATATCCGGTGAAAATCTCCAGGACATCCACCAGGAATTCCATGACTGAATCGAGTACGACGTGGCTGATCTCATGGCGTTCCCCACCCTTTCGCAACGAAACCAAATAGATGATGAACCCACGGGCAAAGAGCAGGATGAGGGAAACGGTGACAACCGGTGCGATCCAAGGCTGGGAGGGGAAGGTCCTGTAGCCGCTTCTCACAAACCCAAAGCCCATGTAGAGACCGATGCCGAACAACAGTCCCCCAAGCAATCCATTCTTATCCAACAGAAGTGTCAGATACGCCTTCTTGCGGCTGAGATTGATCCAATTGAGAACCAGACCGGTGTAAATGATGATGATACCGAACCGGATGGTGATGCCCAGTATTCCATACACATCAGTGATCAGTGTTCCATGGCCGGCCACTGCCGCCTCAAAATTAAACCAAAGGGCAGGAACCAGAGGCAAGCCAAAGTAGGAACCGAACAGTGCTCCGAACACCATGGATGACAAGCCAAGGTAGACCAAGAGGCTGGTCACATTGCGGCTGAGCATCCCGTCCGGTTTGAGTGGGTGTGTCTTGTAGCTGTGCGAACCCATGAGGCCAACGAGCAATAGCACCAGACCTTGTCCAACATCAGCAAACATCAGGCCAAACATGGAAAGATAGGCAACCATTACGAATATCGTCGGATTCACCGTCCCGTATTCCGGGGTGCTGTAGTTGTTCACAATCTTCTGGAAGGGGGCAAGCGCCTTCGGGCTTGACATTGCAACCGGCACTTGATCGCGGGGCATGGAAGAAGCCTCAGTCCATTCGACCACACATTGGCCCTCACTTGCATCCTCTATGGCCTTTTCGACCAAGGAAGCCTGGTCGGTGGGAACCCAACCGGAGAACAGGGTGGTATTGCGGGTGTAGGCAAAATAGGAACGAATCTGGTCGCAAAGCTCATTGAGCCTGAGATTGGACCATATGGCGTACAGCTGTGCCTGGTGGGAAGCCACCACTGCATCAACTTCCATCTCAATGGCTCCACGATCCTGCAACGCCTTGGCATGCTCCTCATCGAGACGGCTCTTGATCAACTGCAA
>RZYT01000307.1 GCA_009930195.1 Spirochaetia bacterium
GCTAAGGCGGTGCGTGCGCTGCATGGCAGTTCATCCCTTTTGATCGTACTGCTCTCGTTCGTTCATGCGATG
This sequence comes from Spirochaetia bacterium, assembly GCA_009930195.1. Taxonomy (GTDB): domain Bacteria; phylum Spirochaetota; class Spirochaetia; order Sphaerochaetales; family Sphaerochaetaceae; genus Sphaerochaeta. Next base: position 73 of record RZYT01000307.1, read on the forward strand.
CTCAAGCTTTCCAATGGATTCACCCTCTCAACCACCCAAGCCCTGCTTGGTCTTACTGCATTCATCCTCTTTTTCGTGGGAACGATGGCAGCACTTCTCTTCTTTGCGAACACCCTTCTGACAAAGAAAGAACCCTTTGCTTCCTTCCGCACCAAAACATACGAGAAAACCGGAATGACACACCAAAAAGTGAGAGCCATGCACAATCTCATGGTGGTGGCAGGTCTGGTGGTGCTCATGCATGTGCTGGGCGCATCAACATCCTCGTTCTCCTACAACCCCTGGGGGATGTCCATCCTTCTTGCATGGATGGTATTTACCCTCCTGTCGTATCTGAACTACCGCCTCAAAGGCCGTTCAAAGAGAGGTACATCATGAAACATATCATCACCATATCTCTGATACTTGCTGGTTTGGCTCTGCCGCTCGCAGCACAGATTCTCCCCTCCTCACCGGTTGACCCCGTCATTGACGGTTCATTCGGTGCAACCGAGTATCCACAGGTAGTACAGCTCAAGGACATGAGATTGGGCTATGCCCTCAGCCGCAACGGACAGAGCCTGCACTTCATCCTGGAAGCTCCAGCCACCGGCTGGGTATCGGTAGGACTTGGTTCGAATCGGATGCATGGGGCGCATATGATCATCGGGTATGATGCCCTTTCCAGCCAGGTAATCAGCGAAGAGACAGGACGAGGACATGGGCACAGCCCTTCCTCTACCAAACTGCTGATCCAGAGCACCATCAAGGAGAGTGGAGGAAAGACAACCCTTGAGTTCTCCTTGCCTGCTTCAACGTACAGTTCAGGCAAAGAGCTTCCCCTGATCGTAGCCTACGGAACCCAGGACAACCTCAGAAGCAAACACAAGCGCTACGACAGCCACACCATTGCTTTCCAGAAGTAGGATCAGACAGTTTTGAGCAGCAGGTCCCCCTCCTTGATCCACTCCTTTTTCCGCAGATACCTGCTGAAAAGAGAGGAAAGCAAGGCGGGAAGCAGGATATGCATCAGCAGGATGGTCGGCCAGGCCTCGAGACCCATTACGGCAAGGGCATTGAACTGGCCAACCAGCCCGCTTGTTCCCATGCCTGCCCCTGCACTGTTGTTCTCCATTTTGAAGACCATGGTACTGACTGGCCCCAATAGTGCCGATGTCAGGGTCGGAGGAATCCAGATCAAGGGATTCTTTGCGATATTGGGGATCTGGAGCATGCTTGTCCCCAACCCTTGGCTGATCAAGCCACCAAGCCTGTTCTCGCGATAACTGATCACGGCAAACCCTATCATCTGGCAACTGCATCCAACCGCTGCAGCTCCAGCTGCCAACCCATCGAGCCCCAGGCTGATGCAAATTGCAGCACTGCTGATCGGCAAGGTGAGAATCATTCCCACCACGGTGGAAACCAGGATACCCATGGGAAGCGGATAGAGTTGGGTCAACGCGTTGATGAACGAACCAAGCCAGCGCATCAACGAGGCCATCGGAGGAGCTGCCAAATACCCTACCAGAGCACCCCCAACCAAGGTGGTCAAAGGGACCAGGATGATGTCAACACCGGTTTTCCCACTGATTCTCTTTGCAAGTTCTGCACCCGCCAAGGCTGCGAGCATCGCTCCCACCGGCTCTCCGACCACCACATGGGACAAAACCAGTCCTTCCCCAAAGACAAAGGTCCCCGCACCGATGGCACCAACTGCGGCACTGCACAGCAACCCCAATGCGGGAGCTTTCACCGCGTAGGCCACTCCCAGTCCGATGGCGGCTCCGGTAAGGTATTGGGCAACCTGGCCGATCTGTTCCAATACCGCAAGGTGCGTGTAGTGTCCGATTTGTTTGAGAATGAGACCGATGATGAGTGAGGCAAACAATCCTTGGGCCATACCGCCCAAGACACGGGTGATGTAGGCACCCACCTGCTTGCCATGGGAGGAGTGAATTCCTTCTGCCATAGAGAGCTCCTGCTATGTTGGATTTGGTGGATGACATGGCAGGTGCAAGAACCGTAGCTTTGCACAAGGCCTCCGTTGGAAACGACTATACCAAGAGGAACCGACTGAGTAAAGACCATACAGATATTCCACCTGTACATATCACTGCGGGCAAAGAGAGCCTTTCTTACAGCACGGGACCGTCAAGCCAGGGAAAGGTACCTAGAAAATTGGGTAACAATACCCAATGGCTCCATGCATTTTTCCCAGTGTACCGTAGACCTAGGAGTACTCGTATGGGAAAGAAAAAAAGCCTGATCCTTGCCTTGATTCTTTGCCTCTTGGTCCTGGCCGGATGTGAACCTGACCCCCCAGTCCAGTACACCATCACGTATCATGTCCTTGATGGAGCATCCAATCCCAGTTCCAATCCTTCATCCTACACGGT
>RZYT01000308.1 GCA_009930195.1 Spirochaetia bacterium
TCCTCCCATGGCAAGCAGGTGGGTGCCTACATCACCCGTGTCTTGGGCGGTATGGCCCAAGGGTTGTTTGCCTCACTCATCATCGGTCTCATTCTCAAACAAATCGGTCATTATACACACCTCGTGGTCTTGGAGCGCATCGGTCAGGTTGCGCAGTATCTCACCGGACCTGCCATTGGGCTGGGGGTTGCCTATGCGGTGAAAGCTCCGTTGCTGGGAGTATTGAGCAGTGCTGCAGTGGGTGCAATCGGTGCAGGAACGTTTGTCTTTGGGGATGGGTTGCTTTTGGTGCGGATAGTTGTGGGAGAGCCGGTGGGTGCGATGCTTGCTTCCTTGGCAGGAGCGGAGCTGGCAAAACGGGTCAGCGGGAAAACGGGTGTCGACATCATGCTGGTTCCCCTGGTCACCTTGGCCGGGGGGGCTCTGGTGGGATATCTGGTGGCACCTCCGATGGCAGCTTTGATGAGTTGGCTTGGTTCGTTCATCAATGCACTGACCCAACTCTATCCACTGCCGATGGGGATTCTGGTTTCCACTGTCGTAGGGATGTTGCTGACGCTGCCGATCAGCAGTGCCGCAATTTGCATCAGTCTGGGTCTCGATGGATTGGCAGCGGGAGCAGCAGCTGTTGGCTGCAGTTGCCAGATGATAGGCTTTGCAGTAAGCAGTTACCGAGAGAACAAGCTTGGTGGCTTGCTAAGCCAGGGACTTGGAACAAGTATGCTCCAGATCCCCAACATTACCAAAAACCCCTTGATCTGGGTTCCTCCCACTCTGGTATCTGCTCTCTTGGGCCCAGTCAGCACCATGGTCTTCAAAATGGAGAACAACAGTGCGGGAGCTGGTATGGGAACAAGCGGACTGGTAGGCCAGTTCAACGCCCTTTCGGTGATGGGCCTTGATGCCTGGCCGACCGTCGTGCTCATGCATATTCTGATTCCTGCCTTGCTCTCCTATCTGGTGAGTACGTACTTCCGAAAGAAAGGGTGGATCAAGGAAGGGGATATGCGGCTCGAAACACTCTAAGACTGCTTACTTTTGGAAAGCAATCGTATGGCTGTCATAGCGCAGGTGTTTGCTCCTGAGGTTATCCTGGGTTCCGTAGGCTACAATAAGACGCAAATCTCTTCCTGAGCTGTAGTTTGAGGCTGGCAAGGAGAATTCAAGGGTTGTCTTTCCCCCGCTCTCCTTTATGGCACTTTGGCTCAGCAGTTTTGTTGAGGACGGGCTGTGCCCGTGTCCACGTCCTGTCTCCTCGCTGATCACCTGGCTTGAAAGTGCATCGTAGCCGATGATGATATGCGCACCATGCATTCGGTTTGAACCGAGTCCTACTGAAACCCAACCGGTAGTTGGTGCTTCCAGGATGAAGTGAAGGCTTTGGCCGTTACGGCTCAGGGCATAGCCCAATCTCATATCCTTGAGCTGTACGACCTGAGGGTATTCGGTGGCACCGAATGAGCCGTCAATGACAGGATCAACGGGTGCAGAAGGAAGAATCTGCGCAGCAAGTGGCAGGGCCAGAAATACAAGAATTATCAGTATGGTGATACGCTTTATCATGATTTACCTCTGTGTGTACGGCCTTTCAGGCGGTAGTTCAGGTACGACAGGAGGGAAAAAGCCATCCATGCCATGAGGATGGACATCCCCCAAGGGTTGTAGGAGAACGAGGAGGTTGAGGCTCGCAAAACATGGAGAAGTACTACCAATCCTGCCACCACCATGAGATTGTGCATGGCTCTTGCTCTCTGGTAGGTCAGGCCGGTTCTTTCATAGGTTTTTGTGCGCAAGGATGCAAACGCTTTGTGCTTTGTCAGTAAGGTGTTCGCGAAGAAGAAGAGTGCGGCCATCGTCCCCACAAAGAAGAGGATGAACGCGGCAAGTCCCAGCAGGGCTTGGGTGGTTGAGAGGGTGAATCCATTGGAAAGCTTCAAACTTGCATGCACAAGTGAGAGCAGCAAGATCAAGAGCGGGGAACTACTGTGCAGTGCTCGTACAGCTTTCGCTCCCAAGAGCTTGGTAAGCCAAACAGGTTGGGATGCCAAATAGAACTGATTGCAGACAAGGATGAAGGCGTACACTCCAAAGATGATGGAGACTGAGTAAGAGTCATACATTGCCCCAGCTGTTCTGAGATACACAGCAATGGGAATAAGCGGGGTGAGGAAAAATCCAAGATGGAAAGTAGTATGCTTCATCGGGACCTCCTGTACCAGGATAAACTCCTAGTGTTAACCTAGGTTAACATTCCAACTCTTCATCGGTCAAGGTGTGCACCTCCAAGAAGATGCAAGGAATAGTAGCAGATAAGCGTGCTGGATACTTTGCCTCTTTGTAGGTTTTGGCTATGCTGTGTGCCATGGAAATTCCCTTCCTTACCGGCATGGCAACCGGAGCCAGCCTGATCATTGCAATCGGAGCGCAGAATGCCTTTGTCCTTACCC
>RZYT01000309.1 GCA_009930195.1 Spirochaetia bacterium
CACCATCACCAACACCATCATCACCAACACCAAGGAGGAGTACCCAATCACCGAGGAGATGGTGGCACTCTGGGAGACGACCTTTCCCGCAGTAAAAGTGAGACAGCAGCTGCTCAGCATGAAGAGCTGGTCCATCAGCAATCCAAAGAAGCGCAAGACCAAGGGCGGCATGCTCTCTTTCGTGAACAACTGGCTCAGCAAGGAGCAGAACAGACCGGCAATGCAGGCCAAGCAACCATCGCAGAAGCCGTCACAATTCACCCTTGCGAACGAGGATCGCTGGAAGGACTACAAGGAGGCGCAGGCAAAATGAACGCATTCACCGAACAGCTCATGGCAAAGAGAGGCTTGAAGGTCATCGAGACATTGCATCTCACCTGCCCCACCCACGGTCCTTACGAGAATATCAGAGCATTGAGGACCTACCCGGATGGAACCACCGAAGAGCTCCCACTAGCAGGCTGCCCGGACTGTAGGTATGACCAGGATAGGCTCGAGATCATGAACCGGCTGCAGTCCAGTCAATTCGTACAGGAAACCCAGCAGGCTCAGATCCCTGCAAAGTTCAAGGATTGCCTGGTACGAAACTTCAGCACCAACGACATCGACTCGGTATCGTCAGCGGCAAAGAAACATGCACGAGACATGGCTGTGGCATTCATCCAGGACGATGTGAGAAGTCTGGTTTTGCTTGGTGGAACTGATCGAGGCAAGAGCCATCTGGTTGCAGCCATGCTCAAGGGATGCATCCAGACAGGAAGAAAAGCGCTCTATGTGGTGGAGCGCAAGATATACCGAGACATCCATGAGAGCTATCTGGGACGCAAGGATCTGCTCACAGAGGGGCAGGTGATCGACTTGTACTCCAAGGTTGATGTCCTGGGCATTGACGAGCTTGGACGCTCATCCTGGACAGAGCATGAGGCGCAGATATTGTACGAGATCATCGACAAGCGTGACTGCGAGAACCGCAAGACCGTAATGGCAGGAAACCTCCTGCCTGATGAGTTTAAGATAAAGTTCGATGATTCTTTCATCCGTAAGCTCGGGGCTGCCGAGGTGGTATGCCGATGGAGCAAATGGGAGGAAATAGCATGAGCCTGACAAGAGACGAGCTCAACGAAAAACAGGTGCAGTTCGGGAATAACCTAGAGATCATGTTTACCGCAATCATGAAGAGCCTCAAGATCAACGGAGTTCCGGTAGATATCATCAACAAATCATTCTTTGCCGGGATGGCTGCAGTCCAGATGCTTGGGCAAAAAGAAAACCCCTCCGAAGAGGGGCTGGTGGGTTGAGAGGCTTCTACGCCTCCTCGACCTCGAAGAACTTCTCGACAATTTCTGTGCTTGCGTACTTCTCGGCGTACCTGCGGGCATCCTCGGTTGACAGAGGAATGATGTCAGATCCACCGCTGGTGGACCCGTCAGCACACCGGTGGGCAAAGACCGTCATGGGCCCGCCGCTTCCCGCCAGGAAGAACCTCTTGGATCTGAGCGTCTGGTAGAGCTCAGCCTTGAAATGCCTGAAGTCGCCTACAGCACCCTCAAAGATATCACAAACGAGTGTTGCTTTCTCAGTATCCCATCGTTGTCCGTTGATAATTTTCTTCATGCCTGTGCTCCTTTTTTGAATCCATCGACGGTGACGATCTCACCGGATCTCCACAGCTCATCAAAGCGAGCCTCGACAGCCTCATAGCTCATACCGCCCTCACAGCGGGCGAACAGATCCAGGCAGCTGCCAAGGTCGAACGCCTCGACATCATGTTCCCAATCATCACTGGTGCGAGCCTTCAGCTCGATAACAGCCACATCATTCAAAAATTTCTTTGCCATACAGGTCTCCTTTGCATCGCCTAAGCCCTCATTCGAAGGGCTGGAGCAATGCCCCCACCAGAGTGGGGATTGCATTGTTAGGCTACCAGAGCCTTGAGAGCCTTGAGGTACTGCCTCTTCTGCTCGCCATCGATGAGGACGGTCACGCTGAAGCGGGTGTAAGAACAGGACGCGCTGGTGATGATCTTGACCTCTACGGATTTTCCGTTGACGGTCAAGGACTTCTGGTAGCTGTACCTTTTCTCCATCGACCTGCGTCCACCTGCTCCCGCCCAGGGATATGTACCATGGCTGCGAAGGTATTCGATGTCATTGATGATGCTGGTGATCTCGGTGGTAGTTTTGTTCATATTCGGTCTCCTTTTCGTTGTTTGTACCCACACTATGCACCCAATCAGTGCATATGTCAATAGGCTATGCACTAAAAAAGTGCAAAAGTTTTTGAGAAAGTTTCAGTTAGGGGGGTTAATGCTTGCATTTTATTGAGTTACCGTTGTAACGGAGGCAGTCATGGCTGAGTACGCAGCGAATCAATTGCCCGTCGATGAGTTCCGAGGTCGGGAGGTTATCGAGTGGGACAGCATCACAGAGTGCGCTGAATTCCAC
>RZYT01000310.1 GCA_009930195.1 Spirochaetia bacterium
ATGCGGGAGAGCTGAAGGCATACATCCAGCTTTGCCTTGCAATGAGCCAGCTTGCCAAGATGGTCAGAACGGCAAGCCCGAAGCCCCAGCAGACCGACAACGAAAAGTACGCAATGCGGTGCTGGATGCTGAGGCTGGGATTCATCGGGGATGAATTCGCAACGGCAAGGGAAATCCTTCTGCGGAACATGGAGGGCAACGCATCCTGGCGGAATAAATAAACCGGGATGCACGGGCATCTTTTGGGCGGGCAACCGCCCTTGAGGTGGTAGAAGGAGGTGCAGGTTTATGAAAAGCACGTTAAAAAATGAAAACACACCGGATGGCAGAACCTTTAAGGTGACCATCACTGAGACCTACCGGAGAACGGTGACCATTTACGAATCCGAGATGAAAGAGCCGACTGTGGAGGAAGCCCAGCGTGTAGCAGAAGACTGGTGGCGGGACAGCCAGATCGAGCTGGGGACAGAGGATTTCCAGGGCGTGGAATTCACTGGCAGGGAGGATGGTGGGGCGGATGTTTGAACTGATCAGCCGAATCCCATCCAGATATTACCTTGCCTACGGAAGCAACCTCGACATGGAGCGGATGGGAAAGAGATGCCCCTACGCTGTGGTGGTCGGCACGACCGAGATCATGGGCTACCGGCTCCTGTTCAAAAAGAGCAAGACCGGCTGCTATGCCACCATCGAGCAGGACGCCAATGAAAGTGTACCGGCGGTGGTCTGGAAGCTCTCGGAATACGATGAGCTTCTGCTGGACCGGTACGAGGGCTGTCCAAGATACTACTACAAGAAGCAGTTCCAGCTTCCGGTCTGGAACCTGAACGGAAACCGTATGAAGAAGCCCAAGCCCTGCATCGCTTATGTGATGCACGAGGACCGGAGGCTTGGCTGCCCGGATGCTGAGTATTTTGAACTGCTGCGTGGCGAATACAGTGACTGGGAATTTCCGCTGGACACACTGAAGCGTGGACTGGCAGCCAGTATCGGAAGGGCGGAAGCCATCCGGTATCTGAAAAAGCAGCAGATGATGTAAGAGTACACGATCACAGGGAAAAAACATTGTGCAGTATATGATGCTTATCGGCCTTGATAAATCAGGGCAGAAGAGTGATATATACCATACCGCCAGACAAGAGCGGAGAAAACCGAAGGGAGAGATTCAAATGAAGAACAAGAAATATTACATCGCCTACGGCAGCAACCTGTCGGTGGAGCAGATGGCAGACCGATGCCCGGATGCAAAAATTGCAGGGCAGGCGGTGCTGGCCGGCTGGGAGCTTTTGTTCCGCGGCTGCGCCACCATCGCACCGAACCCGAAGAAGAACACGCCGGTTCTGGTGTGGGAGATCTCGGAAAGGGACGAAGGAAATCTCGACCTCTATGAGGGCTACCCGAACTACTACCGCAAGGAAGATCTGAACATCGAACTGCTCCGGGAAGGGGCAGAGCCGGAGATGGTGACCGCAATGGTCTACATCATGGAGAACGACTTCGGGCACCGCGCACCGAGCCGGTATTACTACAAAGTTCTGCATGACGGCTACAAGGCATTCCACTTCCCGATGCACATCCTCGAAGGTGCGCTGAAGGAATGCATGGATAAGGATGCCGCCCAGCGGATGATCGAGGAGGTGCAGGCATGAATTTCGCAGATAAGAAAACGGTCGAGAAGCTGAGAAAAGAGTTTCCGGTCGGATGCCGGATCGTCCTCGATGAGATGGATGACAGGCAGGCACCGACCATCGGAACGCAGGGAACCTGCAACGGGGTCGATGATGCCGGAAACATTTTAGTGAGCTGGGATACCGGAAGCCATCTGAACGTTGCCTACGGCGCGGACAGTTGCCACCGTGTGGCAACGGATGCCGAGGTCAAGGTGTCGCTCGACCGCCTTGGTAAAACGCGACAGACCGGCCCACGTTGCCCCAGGTGCGGAGCAAAGCCTGACTGTTACGACCATCAGCAGCAGGCACTCAGCCGAAGGGCGGACATCCAGATCTGCAACCGCTGTGGAACGGAGGAAGCATTAGAGGACATTGCATGGGGCGGACAGCAGAAGATGCATCTTGCAGACTGGGCAATCGTGAAAGGAGGCTGGGTCGAATGAAGGTTCTTCTGATCAAACCGATGGAGCATCCGCAGGTGGTGGACATTGAAAACTCCCTGAAAGAGTTCTATCGCATCCTCGATTGCGACTGCATCACAGCCACGTACCCGTGGGAAGCGGATGCCGTGGCACTGGTAACGGACGACAATGGGATGTTCACTGAGAAGCCGTTCAGCCGGTACATTCCGGAGCTGGAGCAGCCCATCAAGGGAAACTTCTTCATCTGCGGATTGGGCGAGGAAGATTTCGCAGAGCTGCCCCAGGACCTCATCCAGAAATTCAGGGAACGCTTCTGGGTGCCGGAGGCATTCGTCAG
>RZYT01000059.1 GCA_009930195.1 Spirochaetia bacterium
GCGTAGATTCCCCGTACCAGGGAGATCAGGCCGACGCTCAGGATGACGATGATGATCGATACCGCACTGCCCTTTCCGTAGTTGTGGAAGGTAAAGGTGTGCTGGTAGAGGTAGAGGGCCATGACGTAGGTGTAGTTGACCGGCCCTCCTGCGGTCATGGCATAGACCAGGTCAAAGCTCTTCAGGCTCCCGCTGATGGCAAGCACCGAGCAGGTGAAGATGACCGGGCTGAGGGCCGGAAGCACGATCTTGGTGATGATCGTCGTCTCCTTCGCCCCATCGATGACCGCTGCCTCAAAGACCGAACTGGGGATGCGCTGCAAATTGGCCAGAAAGATGACCATGTACAGGCTGGTGTGTTGCCACAGCAGCACCACCAGCACCGGCAGCATGGCAAACTTCTCGCTTTCGAAAATCCTGACGACGTAGTCGGGATTGGAGGTGATCATACGAACAAAGGTGGTGTAGATGCCAACCGGGCTGAAAACGCGGTTCCACAACAGGGCGATGACCACCGAGCTGATGGTGATGGGAAGGAAGATCATGAACTCGAAGAACTTGGTACCCTTCACCCACTTGCGGTGCAAGAGGTATGCGAGCAGGATGCCCAGCGGAATCTGGCCGAGGACGCTGATGAGCATGATCTGGATGTTGTTCCAGAGGGAGCGATGAAACACGGGGTCACTGAGGATGTCCACATAGTTCCCAAGTCCGATGAAGCCGGTCATGCGGAAGCGTCTCCACTCCGTAAACGACAGTCCCAGGCTCATGAAGATCGGGAAGATGATGATCGCCAGATAGATGAGCAACGCGGGCAGCAGCAGTACATAGTAGCTCGAGCGTTTGTTCAGTCTTGGCATGCTGGACTCCTCCTAGGTCAGAATGATCGTGCCGGTAGGCCGAAGAGCGTACCGGCACGAGAAACATCAGTCGCGGTTTGAATCGTTCTTGGCGACCCAGGCTTCGTACTTGGCTGCGATATCCTTGGGATTGCCGCTGCCCATCATCATGGCCTGCAGGTCGGTGTTGAGCAGGTTTACGCCCTCTCCGTCCATGATGGAGTCGAAGACATACCCCATGGGATAGGTGGCGCTGAACTGGACGAACTTGCCCTGCATGACATCGACGGCAAACTTGTTGAGGTCGAGGTTGTAGGAGGGCACTTCACCGAACTGTGCGCGGATGGAAGCACCTTCTTCCCCTGCATAGAACTTCACGAAGGCAAGGGCTGCGTCAAGCTTGGCCTGGTCCTTCTCCACTGCCTTGGCGATGCCGAAGCCTTCGGAGGCAACTGCACTGCTGGTGTTGTGGTAGTTCTCGCCGGGAAGGGCGGGGAAGACACGCATGTCGATGGCCTTGCGCTGCTCTTCAGGGAGCTGGCTGTCCATGGCACTGGTTCTCCATGCTGCGTCGATGAGGTAGACGGACTTCTGCTGGTAGAACTCCTGGTCAGCCTCGGTGTTGGACATCTGGTTCACGCCGGGGGAGAAGAGGCCTTCCTTGCTCATGGCCTGGATGACTTCCAAGGCTTTGACGAAGGGCTCCTCGGTGAAGGAAGCTTCACCCTTGGCAGCCTTGAGGATCCATTCACGTCCTCCGAAGCGCTCGATGAAGGTACCCAGCAGCCAAGAGTTGACTACCCAGGGGTCCTTGTTGCCCATGCTCATGGGATAGTAGCCTGCTGCACGGATGGTCGGGATCTGGGCAACGAGTTGCTCGAAGGTCTCGGGGTAGCTCAGGCCAAGCTTGTCCAGGATGGCGGTGTTGGCGTAGATGCTGTGGCAGACGGCGAAGGAGGGGGGAACCATGTAGAGAGCACCGGCCGAACCCTGGGGAAGCCAGGTTGCAGAGGCGAACTGGCCCTTGAAGGCATCGTCAAGGTACGGGGTGAGGTCCAAGGTAAGTCCGGTCTCGGTCACATAGGCGGTTCTTGCGCCACCGTAACAGGTGAAGAGATCGGGGATCTTCTTGGATGCTGCCATGGACTGGAACTTCTGGTGGAAGGCTTCCCCACTGGCATACTCGATGTCGAGCTGGATGTTGGGGTACTTCTCGGCGAATGCAGCCATGACGGCGTTGTGTCCGGCGTACTGGTCGTTTGCGGGATCGATCTGCATGTAGGCGGTAAGCACTACCTTGCCGTCTTTTGCAGCTTCTTTGGTTCCTGCTGCAGTGACAAAGGACATGCTGAGTACAAGCACAAGGGCGAACAATGCAACTTTCTTCATGTACAACTCCTTTTTTTCATTCAATGAATTAATTATCTATCCGAAAATCCATTTTTGTCAAGATTTTTTGGAAAGTTCTGGAAAAAGAGTGAAATTGAAGACGAAGAAGCAACCTATTCAATGAGAAAAACTCGGTAAAATGCCAACGTAATGACAAATTATCCGGATAAAACGTCATTGTGTTGGCATTTCATTGACTTTTCACTTCCTTGCACTATACTCATCCTATGGAATACCTGCACAGGCATATACACGACAACATGCTCAAGCAATTGGGAAAAGGAAAAGCAATCCTACTCTTGGGTGCTAGACAAACAGGAAAGACCACCCTGATCAGAAACCTTATCAAGGAGGAGAACCTTGATGTGGTATATCTTACCGGGGATGATGATTTTGATGTAGAGCTTTTTGCCACTCCACGTCGAGATATGTGGAACCAGATTCTTGGATCCAAGAAGGCAGTATTCATCGATGAGGCACAGCGGATTACCCATATCGGGCGAAGTATCAAACTGTTGCTGGACCAGAGAACCGATGTCCAGGTATTTCTTAGTGGTTCATCGTCCTTCCAATTGGCTAATCTCCTGGAAGAACCTCTGACCGGGAGAAAGTATGAGTACTCATTGTACCCCTTGAGTTTCAGCGAATTGAGTGCCCATCATGGTGTCTTGGAAGAGCGTAAGTTGCTGGAAAGTCGATTGCTGTATGGCTCATATCCCCAGATTATTACCGATCTTTCCCATGCTCAGGAGAACCTTGAGCAATTGAGTGACAGTTACCTGTATCGCGATCTTCTCTCATATGAGGGCATTCGCAAACCGAAACTCCTTGAGGACCTGCTCAAGGCTTTGGCATATCAGGTAGGAAATGAAGTCACTCCCTCTGAATTGGCTTCCTTGCTCGGGGTTTCCAGAGGAACGGTCGAAAGCTACCTCAGCTTGCTTGAACAAGCCCAGATTGTGTTCTGCCTCCAGGCATTCAGCACAAACCAACGAAACGAGATCAAGAAAGGACGCAAATACTACTTCTGGGATACGGGTATCCGCAATGCAGTGATTCGTGGCTTCGACCCGATCGCCAGCCGCACCGATGTGGGTGCTTTGTGGGAGAATTACCTCATTGCGGAAAGAAGAAAGCTCTTGATGTATCGTGGATCTGGTGAGCAGTTTTTCTGGAGAACGACAGATCAGATGGTAGTTGATTATATTGAGAGAACATTCTCCAAGCTCTCAGCATACGAATGCAAATGGAACGATAAAAAGCAAAGCAGGGTCACAAAAGCATTCAGCAACCGTTATCCCGAGGCAAGCCTTGCCACCATTACCCCTGCCACCTATGCACAGTTTCTTGGTGAAGAGGAATCGGATTCCGGCAGATAAAGCAGAGAGCGAGACATCACTCCCGCTTCTTGGGAAGGGACCCTGGATCCTTGCTGGAGGTCTAGGGATGCAGGACAAGGGATTGCTCTCCTTGGTATCTCCCTGCTCCGCCTCTGCAAAGGCAGTCTCAGAATCGATTCTTCCCATTCCAGGGATCTTGTGGACTTTGTCCAGCTCCCTTGGTTTGTTGGCCTCATTTCACCACAGTGGTATGAGGAAAGTATGAAGAGAGTGCAAATATTCTATTCATGACCAGAATACTGAAATGGGTACAGCCCAGAGAGAAGGGCCAAAGGAAAGAACCTGACTACCACAATAGAGGACAATACCAACGAAGGGCTTTTTTGCAATGGAATCACGAAACCAGAGCATGTGTTTGAAATCATAAGATCTCACCGTTTCTCCTGCTTTTACCTCAAGACCAACCAACTGGTCATCTTTTTCCAACAAAAAGTCAATCTCATGCTTCTCATGGTCTCGGTAACGATACAAGGTATAATCATGTTGCAAGGAGAGTTGCACAAAAAGTTCATGGAACACGAAGGTTTCCACGAGTTTCCCCGCTTGAGCTGCATCCTGCATGACAGTACCAAACTCCCATTTGAGCACACTGGCCAACAAACCACTATCAAGGGCAAACCACGTTTCGAGCTTACCCACCTTTGCATATTCGGTTTGGGTATAACTTGGGATTCTGGTAAACAAGTAGAGTTGCTCAAGATAGGAACAATAGGCATGAAGCGTTGGACGACTGATACCAAGGGCACCAGCTATCTGCGAGATATTCAGCGCCTTTGAGGAATATGAGGCCAACGTAGTAACCAGTTGACGCATAACAGCCTGCCGTTCAATAGCAGCTATATGCACCAGCTCATGCGTAAGCAAGGTATCCACATACTGCTGCATCCAGAGACCTCGCACTTGTGGTGGCAACATGATCACTTCAGGATACCCACCCTGCAAGGCATATCCAACCACCATCTCTTTGGAACAAGCGGAGAGCATATCAGGAAACCGGTTCGTTCTGCAGTAGCTTAGGAACTGAGGAGTGGTACCAAGCTGCTCCCCCACTGTCAAGCTGGACAATTGGAGATTTGCGATTCTGCCGGCAAGACTTTCTGAAACCGTAGATTGGGAGAACACATCTGAAGAACCAGTGATAAGGAACCTGCCCTTTCCCGGCCGCTCATCGACTTCCTGTTTCAGTGCAGCTATCAGATGAGGAGCCTTCTGGATTTCATCAATAATCATGGTGGAACTCTGATGCCGTAAAAAATGTACCGGGTCTTCCTTTGCGGAATTGAGCGTAGTTGGATCATCGAGTGTCCGATACAGAGCATCCGCTTTCACCTGTTGACGAACCAATGTGGTTTTACCACACTGCCGAGCCCCTCGTATATGCACGATGCGCATAAAGGAAAGATATTGACTGACCTGGCTCTCAATCCATCTGTGAACATATTTTGCCATCCAACTGTATCCCTCCTCTTCCTCATATATCCTACGCTGACTAAGTTCACAACACAAGAAATTCCGAGTAATTGTAAAACATAAATTCGTAAATTTGTAAAGTCAGAGTCCGAGTGTTTGTAAAGTCTACCCCTTATTAAGAGGGAATCTCCCCTGAACAGAAATGATCGAAGAGGGATCATTACAAAGCACAGAAGGGAAAAGACAGGCAAATTCCTGCCGAATCAGAGGTTTTCATTTATTCCAGTTTGAATTTTTGGGTGCATTTGCTACCTAAAATCCGGTACTGCATCCTGAACACTCCTGTTTGGAGTGATCATGGTCCCTCACTTTGAGAGAGGGACCATTCACAAGCTTAGGTTATGGGAGCTGGATTGAAATAGCAGAGGAAGTTGTTCAGACCAAATTGCTCGGCATAGGGTTTCTGCCCACCAGCCACATCCAGAATGAGGTTGAACAAACGCTCACCCACTTCCTGGACTGTCTCCTCACCGGTTGCAATGGAGCCGGCATCAAGATCGATGAGGTCATTCCACATCTCCTTCATGACATTGCGGGAACACACCTTGATCACCGGAGCCTCGGCAAGACCATAGGGAGTACCACGACCGGTCATGAAGACTTGCAAGGTAATGCCACTGGCAAGCTGGCTTGGTCCACAGACAATATCACTGGCCGGAGTGGCAGCAAAAATCAGACCGTGCTTGGAAGGAAGCTCACCAGGACCGATAACCTCAACGATGGGAGCCTTGCCGCTCTTGACGATCGACCCCATCGCCTTCTCGACAATGTTGGAAAGCCCACCTTTCTTGTTGCCCGGGGTAGGATTTGCGCTACGGTCGACACTGCCCTTGGCAAGATACTCATCATACCAACCAATCTCAGAAACAAGTTTCTTCACCGCTTCCTCAGTCGTACAACGCTGGGCGAGCAGATGCACTCCATCACGAACCTCGGTGACTTCGCTGAACATCACGGTAGCCCCGCCGGAGACCAGAAGGTCGCTTGCGTAGCCGGCACTGGGATTGGCAGTAATGCCGCTGAAGGCATCACTGCCTCCGCATTGCATCCCGATGCAGAGTTTGGAAAGCGGCAAACTCGTTCGCTTGCGTTCATTGAGCTTCTTCAGTTTGGAATCAGCCATCTGCAGCAAGGCATCCATCATGGCCACATAACCCGGATAATCCTGAAGCATGATGACATTCTCTTTGGTAATCTCCTCTTCGCTGAGGAGTTTGTCCACCGTCAGCTTCTCACACCCCAGTCCTACGACCATTACCTGACCACCGAAGTTTGGATTCTTGATGGTATTCCTGATTGAGCGGATTGGAATGAGTGCATCGGGGGCGTTGATTGCAACCCCACAGCCATAGGCGTGATTGATTGCAACCACTGAATCAACATTTGGATACTTGGGCAGGAGCTCTGCCTTGATACGCCTGACCAGTTGGTCAACCACCCCGCTGACACACTGCACCGTGGTGGTGATGGCAAGAATATTGCGTGTTCCCGCAGGCCCACCATCAGGATTCTCATACCCTTCGAAGGTGGTCCGCTTGGGCTTGGGGAGCACCACGGGATCCGGTTTCTTGAATTGCAGTTCCTTCAGTGAAGGTTGCTCAGGAAGGACAAGCATGTGCTCGTTGATCCATCCACCCTGTTTCACATCCTCAAGCAGATACCCGAGCACCACACCATAACGCAGAACAGCATCTCCCTTGTCCAGATCCTTCAGGGCCACTTTGTGACCCTGGGGAATGTCGGAGAGCACGGTGAGGTTGCCAAGCACCTCGCCCTTGCCAACGGCCTCGGTTGTGATGGCTACATTGTCCAAAGTATCAATCTGAATCAGACGTGCCTTCATGCCTTCACCTTCTTGTGCTTGGTCTTCCATTCATCATAGAACGCATACACCAAGGATATGAGAATGAGAACCCAGATTACATTGCCGATCGGACGACTGAAGAACGTTCCAAGATCTCCGCCTGCCCCCTTGATGGAGTCGACAAAGTACTTTTCAAGGTCGTCACCAAGAATGAATCCGATGAGGAAGGAGGGAATGCTGAAACCGAACTTCCACAGCACATAACCAACCAGACCGAAGAAGATCATGGCCCAGACATCAAACATGTTTCCGTTCTGGGCTGCATAACTGCCAACCGTACAGAGCAGGATGATGACCGGATAGATTCTTGTCTTGGGGAAGTTGATGACTTTGACGATGTGCTTGATCGGGTAGAACATCACGACGAACATCAGGATATTTGCAATCCCCATCGCGATAAGAATGGTTTTCCAGATTTCCGGGTTGTTAGTTATGAAGAGAGGTCCTACCTGGATGCCCTGGAGCATGAAGGCTCCTATCAGGACCGCAGTTGTACTATCACCGGGAATGCCCAAGGAGAGCAAGGGAATGAGAGCTCCGCCGGTAAGACCATTGTTGGCGCCTTCACTGGCAACCAGACCATCAACAACACCAGTTCCAAACTTCTCAGGGTGCTTGCTCATGCTTTTTGCCTGTGAATAGGAGAGCAGCGAAGCAGCCGACCCACCGACGCCGGGAAGCACGCCCACGAAGGTTCCGATCAGACCTGAGCGAAGGAGATTGAAAGCCTGTCCCTTGAAATCCTTGAAGGAGAAATTGCGAGTCTCATGGTTCAGATCCATTTTCTGGTGCTCTTCCTTCATCCCGGTTTCAGCTTCCTGGAAAATCTGAACCAAGGCAAACAAACCGATGAGCACCGGCAAAAGCTGGAAGCCCATGCGAAGATCGACCTTGAACAAGTCCGGAACCATACGCATCTTATTGTTATCGGCAAATTGACCGATCAAAGCGATCAGGACACCCAAGAAACCTGCAAATATGCCCTTGATCATAGCGCCTTTGCTCAATGCGGCAATAATGGTAAGGGCAAAGAGGATGATCAGAAACTTCTCAATGGCTGAGAAGTTGATGGCAACCCGTGCAAGCGGAGGAGTGAAGAACCAGAGACAAGCGAGACTGATCAGGCCACCGATGAGGCTGGCGGTTATTCCAATCCTGAGAGCTCGGAGCCCCTCACCACGCCTGGCCATCGGAAAGCCGTCAAAACCAGTGCAGATGGAGGACGGAGTACCGGGAATGTTGATCAGAATTGCAGGAATCAAGCCACCTGAGATACCACCGACATACAGACCCAGCAAGAGAAACAAGCTGGTTGTCAAATCGTAAGCGTAGGTGAGAGGCAGGAAAATAGCTATTGCCATGGTGGCAGTCATACCCGGAAGGGCTCCAAAGATGATGCCGATGACAACTCCTACAAATGACATGATGATTTGTGTTATTCCAAAACTGAATACTTCCATTGCTTCACTCCTTAGGGCAGGGTAATCTTGAAGACCGTGCCGAACAGAAACCAGATCAAAGTCGAGGAAACGACTGAAATGATCAGGGAAATCAGCAGCGACCTGAAGTCATGGTTCGACCAGAATTTCCTGGTCTTGAATGCCACCGGAATGGAAGCAAGCTGTGCAAGGCCCACAAACAGGACATTGAACAAAAAGATGAATACTATCGAAGCGGGAAGAAACCCTATGAGATTCATGGCTGGAATATACAAGACCAAGAGAAGCAGGGTTCCCGGCAATCTCACTCTATCCCAATTGGCCACGAAGAAGTGATAGTTCTTGAAATTGAAGAAGGGTTTTCCCTGCTTCCTGCACTTGAATGCACGTTGGATAAGCATGATGACCATCAAGAACACCAGGATTCCCATAATCATTGGAGGAAAGAGCCAATGGGAGGTGGATGGCTTATACGTAACACGCAACATAGGGTTCTCCTTACAGAGTGACTGCAGACACAAGGTCTGCAGTCATAATGATACAATCAAACGATAAACTTACAGAACCAAGTCGTCCAAGGAGGGAGCCTTGTCGATCAAGCCCTGAAGGCTGTCACGCTTGGCATAGATGAAATCCTTGCTCTCGACAGCATTCAGATACTTGCCGGGGCGATAGGTCATCTTGCCCAGATCTGCAATCAAACCGGGATCAGCATTGACACGTTTCATAGCTGCATCAAGCTCGGCGACCAAAGCAGCAGGAAATTCCTTGGGCAGATAGATCAGGAAGTCCTTGGAGAAACGGAACTCTTTGCCATTGAGGGTGATACCCTGGTCGGCATAGCTGGTTGCAGTTACACCTTCGATGTTGTCCAACAGGCCCACAAATTTCATGGCAAGCTTCTTGTCAGCTGTCTGGGTATACTGGAGCAGACTGGTGTAGTCAGCAAAAATGATGTCGGTATTGCCGTCCCACAGCATCTGCAGCTTGTCACCGGTGGATCCGCCGATTACGACTTTGATGCGGTCAGCGATATCCTTGCCATAGGTGTCATAAACCCACTGCCAGTAAACGATGAAACCAACATGGGATACGCCGCCGGCTTCACAAGCCATGCGAACGATAGTACCAGGATTCTTCTGAAGATATACAGGAACATCTGCAAGATCCTTGTACGGAGCATCAGCTTTTGCACCCCATGCAGAACCAGGGTTCTGAGCAATGCGCTGACCCACGGTCATGTTCTCAAGGCTGTACATCTCATCATATGCACCGAAGGAGATGCCAAGATAGGTCATGTCATGGAACATCATGATGGTGCTTCCATCAGCCTTGGAGGTCTGCATGGCATCGAGAGCCTTTGCAGCGCCAACAGCGTCAACCTTGAGATTTGCACCCAATTCTTTGCCAAGATAGCGGCTGACTGTCTCTGCAATCAGGTACGAGTCACCACCGGTGGAAGTGGATCCAATAACTACACGAACGTTCTGGTCTTTGAAGGTGGGTGCGACACCTGTTTCGGCGGCACCAGCTGCAAAGATCATGCCTCCGACAAGGACCAAGCAAAGGGAGAGAATCAACAGTTTTTTCATAGAACAGTCTCCTTCTGGATCTAAACCACCCCCAAAGGGGCGTCGATATGTCATATACCTGCAAGCAGGACCATACCCATTCCACACAGGATGATACAGTCAAGCAATCATCCTGATATATACAGCCTACGCTCGGTTTTCCCATCTGTCAACGAAAAGTTACTGCTTTTCAAAATACTTTTGATTTTTCATAATGATGTTGATGAATTTTCAACTATTGAATGAAAGTTTCCGACCATATGCGTGTTCATATCCTAGAAAAACACTATTCTATGAAAAGACGCTTATTTATTTCTGATATAATAAATTATTATAGATTGACCAACACTTCTAAAGAAGTGCTTCTTCCCCATACTAGCGTTGGGCAACTCGTAAAACAGCATTCATTAGTAAAAATTATATAATACTTTTTGTTTTTTTGAATCAAAAAACAAATACTTTACACTCAAAGAATCATTCCCCAGAACGGAATGGAAATCATGGACAACATGGTGCTTACAATAACGAGTTTGGACGCATAGGAGGTATCCCTGCCATACTTGGAAGCCAGAATGACCGTGGAGGAACCGCCAGGCATCGCCGCAAGAATCACAGCCACCCCAATGAGTATGCGCTCTATGCCCAGCATGCGGCCAGATAGCAGGGAGACAAGGGGAATCAGGACGAGACGCAGGAGGGAGAACTGCAACAAGTTTGCATCGATGCGAAGATGTTGCTTCTGCATTTCCCCAAAAAGGGATCCGATGAGCAGCATGGAGAGTGCTGTTGTGCAATTTCCCAGGGAGGAGAGCGTCATGCGGGCGAAAGTGGGAATGGGAAGTCGGGTGACCATAAGCAACAAGCCGACATATACGGCAACCATGCAAGGGTGAAGAATGACCTTCTTTGCGGCTTCCCATCTATTTGCAGCAGCAGGACTGAAGATGGCAAGCCCAGCCGTCCACATCACCACCCGTTGGGGAATGAGATAGATTGAGGCATACATCAGGCCGGTGGATCCGAAAAGCTCTGCTGCTATCGGAAGTCCCAGGAAACCTGCATTCGATACCAGGAGGCCATAGTGAAGTACACTTCTCTTGGCCGGGTCGACCTTGTGGAACGTGATGCGTGTCAAAAGATAACAGAAGACTTGTATTGCCGTAGAGATAAGAAAGATGATTGAAAGCGAAACAAACAATTCTGAATCAATATCTATCTGAAAGGAGAGCACAATGCTGCAAGGAAGCGTAACATAGAGAACCAGATCAGTGAGTATGCGCTTGGTGTCCTCGGTAAACAGGCCCACCTTGCGCAAAACAAACCCTACTGCAAGCAGGGTAAACAGTTGGCCCTGCAGGTTCCAGAGACTCGCAAAATCCATCAAACGCTTCCTTCGTCAAAGCTCAAAGCCCTGACTAACGTACCAGTGCAGGCCGCTTGGGGTCGAACTTCCAACCAGGAATCAGGTACTGCATCCCGATTGAGTCGTCGCGGGCTCCAAGACAGTTCTCCAGATAGACCTTGTTGGCCTTGAGAATC
>RZYT01000311.1 GCA_009930195.1 Spirochaetia bacterium
GCTTGGGCCCCTCCTTGCTACCAATGAGGAAGTCCGCCTTACTCCCCCCGGAGGCGATGTGATAGGACTGAGGAGATTGGATACCCATTTCCTTGGGCTTGGGGCCCTGGGTTCCGTATGCAGCATCTCCGATGATGGAGAGATCCACATCAAGGCAAGCCAAAGCCGGCTCAAGGGTGGTGATATCTTCCTGGATGAAGCTTCGGTGACAGCCACCGAAAATGTGCTTATGGCGGCAAGCCTTGCCCAGGGGGAGAGCATCATCAGCAATGCTGCAAGCGAGCCGCATGTGCAAGATTTGTGCAACTTGCTGCAATGTATGGGATCGTCCATCGAAGGCGTAGGATCGAACCGTCTTCTGGTCAGGGGAAAAAGCCATTTGCATGGATGCTCATTCAAGATCGGCAGCGACTACATGGAGGCGGGATCGTTCATAGGGCTTGCCGGAGCAAGCGGTGGCCAGATGCTCATCAAGGGTGTGGAGCATGAGCATCTTAGGATGATCAGGTTGGGCTTTGAGCGGATAGGAATCCGGTTTGTTGAGGATGGACCCTCATCGATTCTTGTTCCCCGCAAGCAGAAGAGAATCCTTTGCAAGGAAGTGGGAGGTCATACGGCGAAGATTGATGATGCCCCCTGGCCGGGCTTTCCTGCTGATCTTTTGAGCATCATCACCGTCTGTGCAACCCAGATGGAGGGCTCCATCCTCATCCATGAGAAGATGTTTGAATCGAGGATGTATTTCGTCGATTGGCTGATACGCATGGGAGCCGACATCATTCTGTGCGATCCTCACCGGGCTGTGGTCAACGGGCCAAGCCAGCTGGTAGGATCACAGGTGAGCAGCCCTGATGTCCGTGCAGGAATGGCGCTTGTCATTGCCGCCGTCTGCGCCCAGGGACAGAGTACCATCGAGAATATCTACCAGATTGAACGGGGATATGAGAACCTCAGCGGCAAGTTGCAGGCCCTTGGCCTGGACATCGAACGGCTTGCCTAATTCCCTGTTTTTCCAAGAGTTCACACGGTTGTCCACAACCCTATCCCAAAGTTATCCACAAGTTATCCACAACCCCTTGTGCACAAGGTTTGTGCATAGGGAACATGGGAGAAGTTTCCCTCTGTTGCAGGTCTTATCCGGACGTATCTGCAAGGAATGGCAACTTCATATAATAAAATGATATAGAGCAATTCCTACCTCACAACTTCAGTTGAATTTTTATATAGGATTCATTCACTTTCATATGGATTGGGACAGTGTTGCATTTACACTTTGCCAACGAGTTGTCAACAAGTTATCCACAAGCAATGCCCGCACTTGCCGCGCTTGGTAAGTTACCTTGCAACGCTACTTAGCTTCATTTTATTTGCGGACGATCGCCGGATTGTTGCACTGTTAACTTGTGGATAACCGCCAGTCAAACTTCTCACATTGCCCAAGCTTTGTACCTGTGGTATGATTGCATAACAAGGGGAGTGCATGAAACATAGGTTATGGACAACGAGCACCACTTTGATCCTCATCTCATCCCTATTGTTATTGATCCTTAGCCTTGCAACGGTCTTTCGGATTGAATCGGTCTATCGGACACAGACTGCCCAGAGCATCGGACAACTGAAGCGGCAATTCCTGTATGATTCGGTTCAGAACCAGATCAAACGCATTGATACACAACGCACCATCACCAACCAGCGCTATGAGGCCGAGCTGGAGCGGAAGCTTTCACTCCTTGACAACGCCTACACAACCGGTGAGGGTTTTTTGGGAAGAGCCACCTCTTACTTTTCCAATACAGCCAATGCAGCATGGACGGTCATCCTTTGGGAAAAGGAGAGCAGGGCTGTGATTCTCGATACCCATGACCTGGTAGCTGAAGGTGAAGTCCCGGTTGAGGTGGTGGACACCCTTCTTGCCGACTATCCCATCCACAGGATTCGTTCGTTTGCTCCGTATACTCTCTTTCTTGGCATTCCCCAAACGGTCATAGAAGCTGAGGTGAAAGGGTTTATCACCGAAGAGATCTATGGCTCTGCCTACTCGGAGAACTCCTATATCTGGGTCAACGAAGTGGTCAACTGGGAAGGTGGGGATGACTATGCCATCCGAAGGATCCATCCCAACCTACGTGATACGGTTGGGACCCTGCTTTCCACCAACATGACCGATATCAAGGGGAATACCCCCTACAAGACCGAGCTTGAGGGGGTGAAGGAGCATGGGGAACTGTTCTTCACCTACTACTTCCAGAAGAAGGACAGTAAGGAGATTTCAGAAAAACTCACCTATGCCAAGCTCTACAAGGACTACAATTGGATTGTGGCTATGGGGATTCATCTTGATGATCTCTCCGCCTATATTGATGAGACCAACTATCAGAGTTCAGTAGTCCTGCGGCAAACCACTCCCTTGTTCATGTTCCTG
>RZYT01000312.1 GCA_009930195.1 Spirochaetia bacterium
GTTCATCCCACCACCTCCCTGCACTCGGCATCGAAGTAGCGAAGGCGGTAGCCCTTGTTCTGCGCATGCTCGATCTCACCTGCCATGCCAGACGATATCCCGTGTCCTGCGAAGACCCACACCTGGGCGCACTTGCTCATCAAGACATTGCCCAAGCGCAGCGCCAGCTCGCGCTCGGAGGGGATCTCGTCGTTCATGAACTGCGGGAAGAGCAGGTGCACAGCCAGTGGGATGCAGCCTGCATTCAGGGCGAAGCGGCTGTAGAGGCGGGCCCTGTCGACGTTCTTCTCGATGTCGCCCGCATACGGCGAGCAGATGTAGACGATCGGGCGGAAGGCGCGGGCCGCCTTCTTCTCCTCGGCCTCAATAGCCCTGATTGCCTCATAGGGCGTCGGGTCCGGGTACCCGGAGCTGTTCAGAAAATCCTGATTCATATGAATCCTCCTTGGTGGTGTTCAGGAGGATGTTCCCCCCTACAGAACCTTCCATACGCCGCATCGGATTTGACCGATAAATTTTCTAAAAAAAATCTTTCACTTTTCGTCGGTCAAATTGCGCCTTGCATACGGAAGGTTGTGAGAGGCAATGACAACAGGGCCTTTCGAGGGAGGAGAACCGGATGGATGAACGAAATGCACGGAGCCGGTCGGAGCAATCGATGGACGAGGACCTGGCAGAGGTGCTCATGACCATCAGCGCGGTGTCCAAGAGGTTGGCCAGGAAGCTCATGGCTCCTGCAGCCGATGAACGAATTACCAAGAGAGGTGAAAGATCACATGAAAGACAGTCAAGAGATGCAGGCATTCGTCACAGAAGCCATGACTATCCTGAATACCGCTACTAGCTCGCTGGGTGCCTTGCTGGCACGCATGGAAGTGAAAGAGGAGCCTGCAAGGCAGGAAGCGAAGCAGCTGACGTTGGTGGAGGTGCGCTCTGTCCTGGCCGAGAAGTCCAGAAACGGCTTCACCGACCAGATCCGCGAGCTTCTGGAAAAGTACGGGGCACCCAGGCTGTCCGAAATAGATCCCGCACAGTACCAGAACCTCATGGACGAGGCGCTGTGCCTGGGCGCAACCAGGCAGGATCTTGAGGTTGCACTTGGTGAAAAGGAGAAAGAAGGGATGGGGGCTTTGTTCGGTGCCGTATTTGAACACCACTATGCGACAAGCCTCGAGGACCTGAAGGAAGAGTACTACCCGTCCTTTCTCCGCGACGTCAGGAGGCTCAGCCGTGAGCAGTAGCCACAGCAGGCTGACAAGTCCCTCGGCTGCGGCTCGGTGGATCAACTGCCCGCCGTCCGCTCTTCTGAACGCCGCATGCGAGGACACCACCAGCTCGTACGCCCAGGAGGGAACCGACGCCCATGAATTGTGCGAGCATCTGCTTCGCAAGGCCATGGGACGGGAAACCGTCGACCCCAGGCCGAATCTCCAGTACTACGACGAGGAGATGGAGGACGCAGCCCAGGGGTATGCAGCCTACGTGCTTGAATTGCTGGCCGAGGAGAGGAACAGGGGCGGGGATCCGCTCTTGCTGATCGAGCAGCGCATCGACTTCTCGCGCTGGGCGGGGGAGGGCAGCTTCGGAACCAGCGATGCGATCATCATCGCAGACGGGCGCATGAGCGTGCTGGACTTCAAGTACGGCAGCCGCCTGGTGCAGGTCCAGGGCAACGCACAGGTCATGTGCTACGGCCTGGGGGCTCTTGCCATGTTCGACGGCGTGTTCGACGTGGATGAGGTGGTCCTGCACATCTACCAGCCAAGGCGTTCCAATATATCAACTCATACAATACCGAGTACGGAACTGTATGAATGGGCAGAATCGGTATTGGGCCCGGCGGCCTCCTTGGCAAGGGCCGGGGAGGGTGAGTTCGCCTGCGGCTCATGGTGCACCTTCTGCAAGGTCGCCCCCACTTGCCGCAAGCGCGCCGAGACGAACATGGATCTTGCGCGCCTTGATTTCAGGATGCCTCCCGCCCTCAGTGACGAGGAAGTGAGCGAGGTGCTTGAAAAGGTGGATGCCTTGGTCGCTTGGGCATCGGATGTGAAGGACTATGCGCTTCAGGCCGCACTGGGCGGCAAAGAGTGGTCGGGGTTCAAGCTGGTGGAGGGGCGGTCCATCCGCAGGTACACCAACGAGGGCGAGGTTGCCTCAGCTGTCATCAAGGCAGGGGGGGACCCGTATGAGAAGAAGCTCCTGGGCATCACCGCGATGCAGAAACTGCTCGGGAAGTCGCAATTCGAGCAGCTGCTTGGAAGCCTTCTTGAGAAGCCTGCAGGCAAGCCGACGCTGGTGCCAAAAGACGACAAGAGACCGGCAATCAATACAGCAAAACACGATTTTGAGGAGAAATGAACATGTCAACAACTGCAAATCCCATGAAGGTAATCACCGGAAAGAACACCAGATGGTCCTATAC
>RZYT01000313.1 GCA_009930195.1 Spirochaetia bacterium
TCTTTTTCCTCGTCATCATCATCGGTATGATTCTCGCCCAGCTTGGGCTTTTCACAAAATTGAAGAAGGTACGCTCATGAAACGGTTCAACATTGGATTCATCGGATGTGGATTTGCTGCACAGCTCCACGTAGAAGCTTATAAGCGAATACCCGGCTTTGAAGCCAGGATGTACGGCGCATGCTCGGCGGATCTGCATCAGACCCAGCAGTTCGTCCAAGCTAATGGATTTGAGAAGGTGTTCGGTTCTGTGGAGGAACTGCTTGCCGACCCCCAGGTGGATATCGTGGACATCATTGTTCCTCCCAGCGCACACATCCCCTTGGTCAAGCAAGCGATGGAGAGCGGCAAGCATGTCATCTGCGAGAAACCCCTAAATGGGTATTTCGGAAGCGGAAATGACGACAGGAAGGTAATGTATGAGGCAGTCTGCTCTGAATTGGAAGCATTGAAACAATTTCTTGCAGGACGAAAGGAGAAGCTCTTTTATGCCGAGAACTATATCTATGCCCCTTCTGTGGTGAAGATCCGACAGATGATTGAGGCTACAGGCGAAAAGTTTCTTCTGCTCAAGGGAGAGGAAGCCCACAGTGGCAGTCACGCACCGCATGCAGCCCTCTGGTCGGCAAACGGGGGCGGTTGCCTGATCCGCCAAGGATGCCACCCTCTCAGTGCATTGCTGTACTTGAAGCAAGTGGAGGCAAAACGACGAAGGGAGGAGATCCGCGTCACCTCGGTGCTGTGCGATGCCTCGCAGGTTACCGTTGGGCTCCCTTCTGATGAACGTGGATCCATCCTTTCCAATCCTGTCGATGTCGAGGACTGGTCGGAAGCAATCCTGACCTTCTCCGATGGAACGAAGGCGGTGATCAGCAGCGGGGATATGATTGTTGGAGGCGTGCGCAACAAGATAGAAGCCTATACGTCCAATGCCTGCTATGAGGGAAGAATTGCTCCCAATGATGCCTTTCTGTGCTATCATACGGATGCTTCCAAGCTGACAGATGTCTATATGACGGAAAAGGTGGAAACCAAGACCGGGTGGCAGCATGTCTTCCTGTGTGAGGAAGAGATGCGCGGATATGTGGGCGAGCTTGAGGACTTCCTTCGGTGTGTCGATACAGGCAAGGAGCCGGAATCCGGTTTCCCTCTCGCCTATGAGACGATGAAGGTCCTCTATGCCGCCTACGCCTCAGCAGGAAGCAACAGCAGATTCTTTGTGGAGTGATTCCTGTGCAAAAAATGGATGGTATGAATTACGCTCCCCGCTCGGCCAAGCAGGCTGAGCGGGTGGTACGGGCAGGTGAGTTTCGGTTTGCAGTGATCGGCCTCGATCATGGGCACATCTATGCGATGACCAATGGCCTGTTGGAAGCAGGAGCTGAGCTTGCTTGGGTCTACGATGAAGACCCGGGCAAGGTCGATGCATTTCTCCACTCCTATCCGCAAGCACGCGTTGCACAATCCATAGCTCACATTCTTGCAGATGAAACCATTGCCTTGGTGGCGAGTGCCATCAAGCCATCGCATAGATGTGAACTGGGACTGGTGGTACTGGAGAGTGGCAAGCACTACTTCTGCGACAAGCCAGGCATGCTGAGCATACCCGAGACACAGAAGGCAGCAGAAGCTTGCAAAAGAACAGGCAAGCGCTACTTCATCTACTTTGGGGAACGGATCCATGTGGAAGGGGCCCTCTACGCCCAGAAACTGATTGAGGAGGGAGCCTTGGGCGACGTGCTTTCGGTAACCATCCTTGCTCCCCACCGTCTCAACAAAGCCTCAAGACCTTCGTGGTTCTTCAATCCAGAGGAGAACGGTGGTATCCTGGTGGATATCGGCAGCCACCAGCTGGAACAGTTCCTGACCTACACCAACAGCCGCAGTGCAAAGGTTCTGCACAGCAGCATTGCCAACTACCACAATCCCGACCATCCTGGGTTCCAGGACTACGGGCAGTGTGTTCTGGTGGGAGAGAAAGGTGCAACCTGTTATTTCCGTGTCGACTGGTTCACTCCGGACGGAATGGGCGCTTGGGGCGATGGAAGGATGTTCATTGTCGGTACCAAGGCTTCGGTGGAAATCAGGAAGTATCTTGATGTGGCAGGGTCAAGACAGGGAGACCACGTGTATTTCGTTGATGCACAGGGAGAACACCATATCGAGGCGTTCGGGAAGCTGGGCTTCCCGTTCTTCGGTGCCATGATTCTCGATTGCATCCAGGGAACCGAGCATGCCATCACCCAGGAACATACCCTCCTTGCCATGGAACTGGCCATCACAGCCCAACAAAACGCAACAAACCTCACCGCAGCAAACCGAATGCCTTGAGAAGGGAAACCCCTTTTGGTACAATGGCCTCTGTTCGAATACCAAGGAGACGTATCAAGATGAGGATGTCCAGACTCTTTTCCAAAACTC
>RZYT01000060.1 GCA_009930195.1 Spirochaetia bacterium
GTTCCCCAGAACTTCGCCTATGCCATCTATGACAAGGCTGTGGAGCTCTTCGAACAACGGTATGCAGAGAAGGGGTACCACATCAAGCTGCGCACCGGCATGATGTACAAGGATTACTCGGAGTGGTTTGCCCAGCAGGTGCTCAAAGGCAAGGAACCCGACCTCTTCCTCATCATAGAGGAGGACTTCACCACCTTCGCCGCTATCGGGCTTTTGGAGAAACTCGACCACTACATCATCAAGAGCGACCTCTCCGAGCATGATTTCTTCAGCAATGCGTTGGAAGCTGGTCAGTACCAAGGTTCCCAATACGCCTTGCCCATCGGCATCGTTCCCTCATTTCTCATCTACAATCAGGACCTGCTCGACTCCCTGGGGCTCTCCATTGACCTGGAACATTGGACGTGGGAACAGTTTTACCGGCTTTGCAGCCAGATTACCGGCGATCTTGACGGGGATGGGGAGCTTGACCGCTTTGGTGTGGAAGGGTATGACTGGCACCAAGCGTTCTACACCAACGACAGTGCCTTGTTCAATGAGAAAAGTTCCCAAGCCGGCTTTACGGCCCAGTACATGGCGGAGATGCTCGGTTTTTTGAAGAAGATGCACGCACTCAACCAAGGCGTGGTTGTGCGTGAAGGAATGTTCGAAGAGGGGCGGGTAGGGTTCAAGACGTTCAATCTCTCCGAGTTCCGCGTCTACGGCTCCTACCCCTACCGGATTCTCCGATACGACGATTTCGATTGGAAAGCCATCCCGTTTCCCCATGGCCCCCACGGCAGCAGCAAATCCAAGCTCTATACGGTACAACTGGGAATGAGTTCCCGCTCGAAGCATAAGGATGTTGCCTTTGAATTCCTACGCTTCATCTCCAGCGACCAAGAGTTCCAATACCAGATCTGGGAGTATTCGAACATGCTTCCGGTCAACCGGGAAGCCTTCGACCGCATCTATCATTCGGGCATCATGCAACGCGATGGGATGCGCTCCCTGGACAGGGAGTTCATCGAATCAGTCATCGCCGACTCCTACATCGATCCCGACTTCAAGAAATACCCCGTGATCGATGATTACATCACGCAAAGGATCTTCAAGATCATCGCCCAGGATGAGGATATCAGCACCGGTATTGTTGATTTGCGCCAGCTCATCAATACGCTTCTCGTGGAGAACACCACGGTGAAGAGTGTGAATATCTAGGCCCTATTCCATGGCCTGGAGCTGTTTTGCAATCTTCATGCAGAGACTGATTTCCAGGTCTCCTTCCTCCCAACTGCTTGCTTTGCACAGTTTCTCAGGCCACCCGATGGAAGCAAGGGATTGCAGGAATGCAAGATCTTGCGGATAGGCTCTTCCCTCGCTGTCCTTGGCAGTGAATGAGAGAGCCTTGAGGTATGCCCTTCCGATGGCATCCCAACCCTTGCCCATTCGTTCCGCTTCGATGATGATGCCCAGCAGCCGGTCATCGTAGCGCAGCTTGCGCTCAAGATCCCGTCCTACCCGATGCACGGTATCGCCCAGGGCATGATTGGAAAAACGGGTGAGCAGATCCTCAATGTGGGCATCGAGCTCCTCCTTCGAAAAGACGGAGGGATGGAGAGCGAGCAGCACATCACGGCTCTGTTGCATGGCACGGCGCACCTCATCGCGGATACTGGTATCTTCCAGTACCTGTGCTATGGTGGCACATTCCGGATGGAGGGCAAACCCGAGATACGCGGTTGTGCTGTGACCCATGTTGTGGATGAACAGCTTGCGGTCCACATACGCTTCAATGGGAGCGACGGGATGGATGTCTGCAAAAGATGGCAGCGGATGATGGAAGGCTTCGCGGTCGACAATCAGTTCGTTGTAGGGTTCACTTCGTACCACAAGGAGCTTGGTCGGATCCTGGATGGGAACCATCTTGCCGATGCTGGTTTGGGCAAGGCCCAGATAGGCATCCGCATCAACATGGTTGCCAAGATGGGGAATGAGCAGATCCTTGGCGAACTGCCTGCAAGCGTGGATGTTCTCGGCCAGGATGATGTCCAATGGGCTTTCAGGTTTCTGTTCATGGCGGAAGATGATGGCCTTGGCAAGGGAGGCTGCAATGTGTGGCCAGGCACCCCTTCCCACCGAGATGCCAAGCAGATCTGCATCGGCCAGTGCCTGGTTGATCGCCTCCTGATCGGATGCATGGACAGCAGAGACATCCCCAATGAGCAGGTGCTGCACATCCTGGTCAAAGACGGTCTCCACCGTGTAGGAGTGCTGGGTGTTGAGCGCATCCACCAGCGCCTGGTTGATGTCGATGATGACAACCCTGCAGCCTGCCCTGGAGAAGACCTGGGCGATGAAGGAACGGCCGATGTTTCCCCCTCCCCACTGGACAAACAGGTTTTTCATTGTACAGCTCCCCCATTTTGCAGGTAGGCCTGCACGACCGGCAGCAGCTGTGCAGCTTTCTCTCCCTTCTCCTGTTCCAGGTAGGTCCCCCCGTGATAGGTGCAGGTATAGCCACCGGATGCGGCTCCCCATGCACAGATGTCCAGCATCGAGAGCGGGGTACCTTTCTCCAGCTGTTTTGCGATGCTGACCAACACCCCTCCGAGGAAATTGTCCCCGCAGCCGGTGGTGTCCTTGCGCAGTGAGGGATCCTTGCGCATCAACTCATCCATGTAGGCACTTACCGGGAGTGTGGAAAGCGGGGTGGGTTCGATGAGGTTCCCACCCGACCAGAGCAGCATCGGCAGTGCTCCCCGGGTAATGATGAAGGCGCCGACGCCGAAGTCCATGAGCATTTGGGCAGCGTCTTCTGCGCTGGAGGTTCCGGTCAGCCTGAGCGCTTCCTGTTCATCGCAGACCAGGATGTCGATGAAAGGGTAGGAAGGAGTGGACCCCAATGGCCATCGGCCGGTGTTGCTTGCTTTTTCGTTGCGGAAGTCATAGACCGTTCCCACTACGGTGATGCAACCACGCTCTTTGGCCTTCTTGAGCACCTCGTGCTGTTGGTCATGCAGGTTCGGCACCAGTGCAGTGCCACCCAAGAGTACTATGTCCGAATCATAAAAGGATGGAGGAAGGTCAGTTGCGTCGAATGCGTACGCTGATCCTATGGTGTTGATGAAGGAGCGTTCCCCTTTGCCGCTTCGCATCGAGGGGTCATCGAACACCTCGGTAGTTGGCGTGCTCATTGACTGTACGGTTTTCAGCTTGGCATGAAGGGGAGTTCTTGCAATGGTGGAACGCACCAGTTCGGCATTTTCATCAACGCCTACAACGCCATGGAAAATGACCTCTGCATCGCTGTCTGCAAGGATCTGGGCAGCGTGCACCAGGGCCACCACTGCAGGACCGCCGAGGTTCTTTCCATCGGCTTCGCGGTTGCTGCCAAGGGATGCAATGATCTGCTGGTGGCTGAGCTTGGCATAGGCTTCGAGGTCTTCGGTGAAGACCAAGCCCCCCTCAATGAGCCCCCCATCCCCGCGCTTCTTGCTCCAGAGGCTGGTGAATGCCTCACTCTGATAGGAGCAGTTCCGATAGATTGAATCAATGAGACAGCAGCCGGTTCCCTGGATTCGCATGCAACATCCCCCTTGCAAGAGAGTATAGGACAAAAAGGGGGAGGACGGTAGGATAAATTACACGCAGTAGAGGGTAAGCGATGCAAGTTCCCTCATCGGTGCGATGTGCTTTTCCTTGACGGAGGAATCGGTGATGATGATGTCGAAATCCTTGATGTCGGCATAGTGGCCTGTTTTCACCATCCCGAATTTGGACGAGTCGGCAACCAGGATGCGTGTACTTGCAGAAGCAAGGGCGGTTTGCTTGGTGGTGCGCTCAAAGAAGTTGGAACAGGTGACACCCAGCTCAAAGTTCACTCCGCTTGCGGTGATGAACGTCTTGTTCGCCCGGTTCTGCTTGAGCAGGGCAAGCCCCTCATTGCTTTCCAGCACCATGGATCCCTGATGGAAATAGCCGCCGGTGACGATCAGGGTGCAATTCTTCTTGGAGGCGATGACGGTGGCAATGTTCAAGGCATAGCAGATGACCGTCAACGGAATATCCTCAGGCAGGAGCGTTGCGATGAACTCTCCTGTGGATCCTGCATCGATGATGATGATGTCACCGCTTTCGAGCAGGGAGACGGCTTTCTGGGCGATGCGCATCTTTTCTTCGAACATTACGGTTTTCGCAAGATGGAGATTGTACCGGTCCGTGTGCTGCTCAACATCCTCATGGCGATAGATGACCCCGCCATGGATGATTTTCAGTGGGTCGGAAGCGGGCAAAGCGTTCAGATCCCTGCGTACCGTCATGTGGGATACCTGGAGATGGTCGGCAATTTCCTGAATCGTCGAGGTTTTCTTGTTCTGGACAAAAGCACGAATCTGCTCCATGCGCTCTTTCTTGGTCATCAGGCCCTCCTTCCCAACGCAACACGCGCATCGCAAGACTTGGCACGTGGAACGTATCATAGCAGAAGCATGGAAAAAAATCGATGGCTCAATTCATATTAACAATATAGTCGATATAAATGTTAAAAACAATATGAGAATATCCTCAAATGTATCTAAAAGTAGGGAAAAATTAGATAAAAATACCGTTGACAGAGTGAAAAGACGGGTTTAGTATTCACATAGATGTTAAATAATTAACATTTAAGAACGAATAGAGTATTTGATGATGAGGAACTTTTATGAATTCAGAAGCAGTAAAGCAATCGTACCGACAGATGATCGTGGATGCCGGAAATACCATGATGGCAATGCATCTTACGGTGGGTACGTGGGGTAATGTCAGTGTACGGGATCAGGAAACAGGTCTGATTTACATCAAACCGAGTGGCATACCCTACGAGGAAATACAAGAGAGCGATGTAGTGGTGATGAACAGCGATATGGAGGTCGTGTGGGGCCATCGCAAGCCTTCCATCGAGTACCACTTCCATATCTCCATCATGAATGCACGCAAGGATGTGAATGCGGTGATTCATACGCATCCGATATATTCCAGCGTCTTCGGCGTGATCAGGGAGGACATTCCCGGCATCAGCGAGGATTTTGTCCAGATAGTCGGCGACCGCATCACAAATTGCAAGTACTCGCTGCCGGGTACTGAGGAGTTGGCTGGGAATGTGGTGGAAGCGCTTGGGGAGAACAATGCCGTATTGGTACCGAACCACGGGACCATTTGTGTTGGTGCCGACATTCCCGGTGCGCTGAAAGTCTGTCATGTGGTGGAGAAGTCGGCACAGATCTATATCTACTCACGACTCTTGGGAACCCCCCAGGCAATCAGTGAGGAGGATATGCGTGCCATGCAGTATTTTGCCAGGAATCAGTACGGGCAGGGCAAGTAGGAGGGCGTGAGCCGACAGTCTGTCGGTTGAAATACAAAGGAGGTTTTGTATGCACAAGAGTATGAGGATGGGATTGCTGGTGATCATGTTGGCACTCATCGCTGCTCCATCGGCATTCAGTCAGGGACAAAAGGCCCAAAGCGATGCCTATGAGGTGGTAACGGTTGTCAAGATTACCGGAATTCCCTGGTTCAACAGGTTGGAGGAAGGTGTCGTTGCTGCCAAGAAGGATCTGCAGCTGAACGCCTACCAGATCGGGCCTGCCGATGCTGACCCTGCACAGCAGGTGAAAATGGTGGAAGACCTGATCAGTAAGAAGGTGGATGCTATTTGCATCACCCCAAATGATGCCAAGGCTCTCGAGCCGGTGTTCAACAAGGCTCGTGAAGCGGGAATCCTGATTCTCACCCATGAGTCTCCCGATCAGGCGGGGAAGGATGTTGACATCGAGTTGATCGACAACGTCGCTTTCGCACAGCGCACCTGGGATATGCTGGTGGAAGGCATGGGCACAAAGGGCAAGTATGCCATCTTTGTAGGCGGACTTACCGTTCCCCTCCACAATCTCTGGGCTGATGAAGGGATCAAGTATGCCAAGGAAAAGTATCCTGATCTGGAATTGGTTACCTCAAGGATTCCTTGTGGGGAAGACCAGGAACTCTCCAAGCAAAAGACCCTGGAACTGCTGAAGACCTATCCCGACCTCGATGGCATTGTCGGTTTCGGAAGTCTCGGACCTCCGGGAGCAGCACAGGCGTTGAAGGAGAAGGGTTTGGCCGGCAAGGTAACAGTTGTCGGAACGGTCATTCCGGGCCATGCAGCTCCGTATCTCAAGGAAGGTTCCATGACCAAAGGCATTCTTTGGGATCCCAAGGATGCTGGCTATGCCCTCAACTGGGTTGCGAAGTACCTGCTTGACGGAAACAAATTGGCCGACCTGAAGGAAATCCCGGAAATCGGCAACGTGGTAGTGGATGGTGATGTCATCAAGGTGAACGCAATGGTTGATATCACCAAGGAAAATGTAGACAGTTTCGGCTTCTAAGGTATCGTATTTCTGCTCCGGATCGCTATCTGGATGGGTCCGGGGCATTTTATTGGCAACTATCATGATGCAGGGTGGGTGTATGGAGACGGATCTTCTTGCAATGCGGCATATCAACAAACACTATGCGGGGGTGCAAGCCCTGCAGGACGTGGATTTTTCCTTGCGGCGTGGAGAGATTCATTGCCTTGCAGGAACAAATGGTTCGGGAAAATCGACGCTGGTAAAGATTATCTGCGGTGTGGAGCAACCTGACGAGGGAAGCGAGATGCTCATTCAGGGACAACACTACCAGCATCTCACCAGGAAAGAAGCGCTTCACCAAGGAATACAGGTCATCTACCAGGACCTCTCGCTCTTTCCCAATCTCAGCGTGCAGGAGAACATCTCATTTGGCGAGACCATGGCGCAAGCATCTCCCTTGGTGTGCTGGAAGCGCGGAAGAGAAGTCGCTTTGAAAGCCATGGAGAAAATGGGAATGTCCCTGCCTCTGGACAAGAAGGTCGGAAACCTTTCCATGGGCGACCAGCAGTTGGTTGCCATTGCCAGGGCCCTGACCCATGATGTTGCGTTGCTGATCATGGATGAACCGACCACCGCCCTGACAAAGAAAGAGGTGGATGCGCTTTTGCTTGTCATCTCAGATCTCCGCAAGCGTGACATTGCCACGCTGTTCATCAGTCATAAGCTCAAGGAGCTCATGCAGGTTGCCGACCGGGTGACCATTCTTCGGGACGGAAGGAATATCGGTTGCTGGAACTCAAGTGAACTTGATGACAAGATCATCGAACTGCATATGACGGGTACCAATGCTGCATCAAGTTCCTACCAACCGCTGCTCGATACCCAGCAGACACCTGTTCTTGAGCTTGAAGGGTGGAGCAAACAGCACAATTTTGCAGACATCAACCTGACCATCCGGCATAAGGAAGTCATCGGTATCACAGGCCTGTTGGGCAGTGGGCGGACCGAGTTGGCTCTCTCCTTGTTCGGGCTGAATCCCCCGGATACAGGAACGTGCAGGCTGTGCGGGAAGCCGGTGCATCTGGATAGTGTCGAAAAAGCCGTTGACCAAGGAATTGCGTATGTTCCGGAAAACAGGCTTGCAGAGGGACTGGTGCTCGACCAACCCATTGCGAACAACATCACGATGACCATTCTCGACCAGCATCTTTCGTCCATGGGACTGCTTGATGAGCAAGCCTTGCATACGGAAGCTGAGAAGCTGGTGGAACGATTGCACATTCGGTTGTCTTCCCCCGACTTTGCGGTGAAAACATTGTCAGGAGGGAATCAGCAGCGGGTTGTGCTTGCCAAGTGGATAGCAACCAATCCGAAATTGTTCATTCTGGACAATCCTACGGTGGGCATTGACGTTGCGGCGAAAGCCAGCATACACGCCTTCATCAGGGAGTTGGCCCAGCAGGGTATGGCCATCATCGTGATCAGTGACGAGATTGCCGAGGTTGTGAACAATTGCAATCGGGTGCTGGTGATGAACAGGGGGCGCATCATCGGAGAATTTGTGGGTGATGCATGCACTGAAGAGCGAATCCAAGCCTTCATTGACCAGCATGCGGTGTAGAAAGGGGAGCGGGACATGAAGAAGCTATTGCATTGCCATGAGACCTATGTATTGGCCATCATCCTGGTGTTCTCGCTGGTGATCACCAGCATCAATCCGAATTTTCTTACTCTGGAAAATGCTTTCGATATGCTGAAGAGCAACTCCTTCATCGGCATTCTTGCAATTGGGGTGCTGGTTGTGCTCATTGCAGGGGGCATAGACATCTCGTTCGCCGCTACCGCTACCATTGCGGAATACGTAACCATGCTTCTCTGCCTGCGCATTGGGGGCTCGATGCTGTTTGCCTTTGTCGCAGCAGTATGCATGGGCGTGTTGCTCGGTTCACTCAACGGCTATCTGGTTGACCGGTTCTCCATCCCCCCGATCATCACCACCATTGCCACGATGAATCTCTACTACGGTCTTCTGATGGTGTTCACCAAGGGTAAGTGGATCTATGCCCTGCCTCCGTATTTCCGTTCCTTTGCAGACATCAGGGTGCTCACCCTCTATTCCGAGCAGGGGACTCCCTATGGCATCTCCATCATCACGGTGATGTGGGTTGTCCTGATGATACTCTCTTCACTCTTCCTCCAATACACGCGCTTGGGACGATGTCTGTATGCCCTCGGTGGAGATGAGATCGGTGCCCGTCGCATAGGCATTCCGGTGAGATGGGTCAAGGTATTCGTCTACTCGTTCATGGGAGCCATGGCGGCGGTTGCCGGCATTGTCCAGGCGTTGCTGGTGCAGACGGTTGCTCCGAATTCCATCGTAGGGAAAGAGCTCAATGTCATCGCTGCTGTGGTTCTGGGAGGTGCGAGCCTGAGTGGCGGGGTGGGGAGCGTATTCGGTATGTTCCTGGGAGTCATGCTGTTGGCCATCGTGCAGAACGGCATGACCCTGATGAAGGTCCCCGCTGTCTGGTACGATGTGTTTGTGGGGCTTGTGGTGATCGTAAGTGTGGGGTTCAGCTCATGGAAGACAAAACATGCAGTAGTCTCTTCACCCATAGCAATCCAAGATATCCCAAGTCAGGTCCAGGAGGCATAGCATGATGAAGACACTCCAGAAGAAACGGGATAACGCAGTACTGTTTTGCATCATGATGGTGGTACTTCTGCTCATGATTGTCACCAATCCGGGTACCTTTCTCACTTACGGCAACTTCAAGGGAATGGCATTCCAGTTGCCTGAGCTTGGGATCCTCACCCTCGGCATGATGGTCGTCATGATTACGGGAGGGATAAACCTCTCCATTGTCGCAACCGCGAATATGGCAGGCATAACAGCTGCTCTGGTGCTCAAAGCCATGGAGGCGTCCCCTGTTGCAGGCCTTGTGCTTGCCGTCATGGCAGCCTTTGCGGTTTCCCTGGCCATCGGATTCTTCAATGGGCTTCTGGTCGCCTCCCTTGGCATGACACCCATTCTTGCCACGTTGGGTACCATGACCTTGTTCAATGGGTTGGCGATTGTTGTTACCGAGGGGTATGTGATCTCCGGCTTTTCCAAGCAGGTCCTCTTCATCGGAAACGGCAGTTTGGCCGGTATCCCGTTCCCCTTGCTGTTGTTTCTCCTTTCCGCAGGCGCCATGTCCTTGCTTCTGAGACGTACGAGAACCGGCTTCAGCATGTACATGCTCGGTTCCAACGAGACCGCCACACGGTTCTCCGGCATCAATACCACCAACGTACTCATTCGGACCTATGTGGTGTCCGGCCTGTTCTCGGGCTTGGCTGCCTTGGTCATGATCAGCCGATTCAATTCCGCAAAGTCGGGGTATGGCAACTCCTATCTTCTGGTAACCATTCTTGCCGCTGTCCTGGGTGGTGTGAGCAGCGATGGGGGATTCGGAAAGGTCAGCGGTGTGCTCATTGCACTGGTCACGTTGCAGTTGGTTTCGAGTGGATTCAACTTGCTGCGTGTCAGTTCTTTTCTCACCACTGCGATCTGGGGCTTTGTGATGATTGCGGTCATGATCATCAATCATGAAATCAATACAAGAAAGAAACGGGTACAAGCATGAGCAAGCACGTAGAGCGGTATCTTGGTTTTGATTGCGGCAACTCTTCGATACGTACGATGGTGGGCACCTTTGATGGTTCTGCCATCACCCTTGAATTGGTGAGCCAGGTCCCCAACAAGGAGTACCTCGGCATTCACTATGACTATTGGGACATCCTCTCCATCTTCTCGGAGATGCTGAAAGGAATGAAGCAGGCTTGTGATGCCTATCCTGACATCCGGTCCTTCGGCATCTCCACGTGGGGTATAGACTTTGGTTTGCTCGGCAGGTCAGGGGAGTTGCTTGCGAACCCACTTTGCTATCGCAATGTGCTGGGTGAGCAGGCACTGAAGAGCATGCCTGCATCAGTTCGCCTGCAGTTGTTCAGGGAAACAGGCATCCAAAACCTTGCCATGAACAGCCTGTACCAGTTGGAGGGAATACGGAACCATCTGCCGGAATACTATGACATGGCCGAAACCCTCCTGCTCATTCCGGATTTGCTGAATCATCTCTTCACGGGCGAGAAGAACAGTGAGGTCTCCATAGCCAGCACCTCGCAATGGCTGGGGATGCAATCCCGCACGTACTCCCAAACAGTGCTCTCACTGCTTGGGGTCAAGCCGAATCTATTGGTCCCGCTGGTGGGGCATACCAAGGTCAGGGGATACCTGAGTCCTGCTCTCTCAGAGCGCTATCATATTCCGCGTTTGCCGGCCATTTCGGTCCCTTCGCACGATACTGCAGCAGCGGTGGTGAGTGTTCCAGCCTCCTCGTCGAAGTTCGCCTTCATCAGTTCCGGCACGTGGTCGTTGATCGGAACCGAGTGTGCAGAACCGATCATCAACGACGTGGTGCAAGAGACTGGTTTCTCGAATGAGGGGGGGATGCTTGGCTCCATCACCCTGCTGAAAAATTCCTGTGGCATGCATATTTTGCAAAACATCAAGCGGGAAATGGAGTTTGTGGACAACCGCTCCTACCGCTGGGATGAGTTGGTGGACCTCTCCAGGCCGGCCTTGGCTTCGCCATCACTGGTTACCTTCGATCCCAACGCCGCACAGCTCTATCACCCAACCTCCATGATCGGGGAAATTACCGCCCTTACGGGCTTGCAGAACCGGGGAACAATACTCGCCAGTGCGTATCGCTCGCTTGCCATCAGTTACCGTCAGGCTTTGAAGGATCTTGAACGCATCACCAATGAGGAGTATGAAACGGTTCATATCATCGGTGGCGGGGCAAGAAACGACCATCTGAACCAGATGACAGCCGACCTCACGGGAAAGCGCGTGCAAGCAGGACCGGAAGAGGCAACCAGCCTTGGGGTGATAGCGGTGCAGATCATGCATGATCATCCAGGGATGAGCTTGCAGGATATGCGTACCATTGTCAGCAACTCGGTCCAGATTTCCAATTTCCTTCCCCA
This sequence comes from Spirochaetia bacterium, assembly GCA_009930195.1. Classification (GTDB taxonomy): domain Bacteria; phylum Spirochaetota; class Spirochaetia; order Sphaerochaetales; family Sphaerochaetaceae; genus Sphaerochaeta. The sequence continues at coordinate 11,391 of RZYT01000060.1, forward strand.
GTAAACCCCTGATTGCATTTCCGTTCCAAAAAGATTGCAGACCTCTTGTATAAAAATACCATATGATATATAACAGTCGATATCTTAAGG
>RZYT01000314.1 GCA_009930195.1 Spirochaetia bacterium
GTTCAGGGTGTCCGTCTTGACTTCCTTGCTGTCCTCATTGGTCTCACCCTCGATGGACGGACGGCTTGCCACACAGTTGTACAGCACATGACGGATGTGGCGCTGGTCGCCATCGAACTCAAACAGGAATGCGAAATGCTCCAGTTCCACGTTAGCGTTCTCAGCAAGCACGCCATTGCCATCCAACTCCTCGTGCATGATATCCGTGAGGAAGCTCTCCGGGATCAGCGCGATCTCCAGATCACCCTCATAGCCGGAGTTATTATTCACGACATAGTAGGCGATATTGTCCGCATAAAACGGCTCGATCTCACCATTGGCATCCATAGAAAGACTGACTGCACCGGGGATGCGGACCGGCTTTGCGTAAGTGACACTGCCATCTTCGTCAAAGGTTGCCTTGGCATAATGGCAGTTTTTCAGGCCAAATTTGACCTTATTGCTTTGCTTCGACATAGATTATTCCTCCTATCGCCCTGCGGCTGGCTTATACGGTCAGCTCATACAAGACTTCATACATCTTTTCGGTTTCGATCCAGACCTCGCTTTTCTCATAGTAGAGTTCGTGTGCGGTCAGGACTTCTTCAATAGTTGCTTCCATATCCGGGTCTTTGTAATCGGTGTACACCTCGATGTCCAGCCGGTTGAAATGGTGGTACACAAGGTTATCTGCGCCGAAATTCTCGGCTTTCGGATACAGGAAGCAGATAAACGGTGGATCAGGACTCTCCCCTTCTGCGAAATGGTCATACGCATAAGGAAGCCCCATTTCCTCCACCAGAACTTTTACTTCTTCGTGGGTCATTGGTTTCTCCTCACTTCAGTGCCTTTTCGATAAGGGACTGGAGCTGCTCGATACCGGCCTGTTCTGCCGGAGCAATATGGGGTCTTCCTGCCACACGACCGCCGCCGCGCTTGGCATGACCCTTTTCCAGCAGATGTGCCAGCTGGTAGCGGTTCTTGGAATGCACCACCATCTGAAGGCTCTGGCTGGATTCCGACTGTTTGGTCGCTACCCAGCTTTCCTTGTACCGCCCGGTTCTGGACGGTGCGCCGGACTGAATCTGCTCCTTGACGGTCTTGGCAGATTTACGGACAGCTTTCTTGACCTCGGTGGAGGCAAGGGTCGCATACTTTTTCAAGCCCTCATTGATGGCATCTGCCATTTCATCGATGCTGACGGTTCTGCTCATCCGGCTGCCTCCTTTCCAAACGGCAATGAATCTTCAGCGTTTTCTTCTGGAAATTCATCGGGTCAATGGATTCGATATTGTAGAGCTGCTCCCGGAAACGGATGCGGTAGCCAGTGGAAGTCAGGTCTCTCGTCTCACTGCACCAGCGGACCGTGAACACCACACTCTTCTGCTCGGCTATGACCTCACCCTCTTCTTCCTGCGCCTGATAGGTCGAAGCGTAGGCAAAGCAGGTGAAATATTCCTCCCATGTGTTCCGATGGTTTCCGACCTTATCGGTCACAACCTTGCTTTTCTCGATCGTGATCCGCTCATTCAGCTTCTCGATCATCAGAACACCCCCTCCCTCACAGCAAACAGAATGGAACGAAGCGTCAGCATCAGCTGGTGATGGTCGGCTTCGTCCCGGTGCTCATAGAGATACCCCAGTGCATACAGAATCGCCACACGGCAGGTGCTGCGCAGGGCTTCCAGTTCCCTTGTGGGCTGTACTCCGTTCTCGGCATCCCGATCAGCGGCATTGACTGCCTCCCACTGGTCTTCCGATAAACGGCCCACATCCTTGCACATCTGCTCCGCAGAAGATAAAAGGATGCCGATTAAGGCATCTTCATCGCTGCTGTCTACCCGGAGATAGGTCTTCGCTTCGTATAGCGGGATCAGTGCCATAACCGGCTCCTCCTTTCCTGGCTTTCTTAGCCCTGCGGTGCCATCTGCAGAAGCTGTACGGCTTCCGGCAGGATCAGCTTGCCATCCACACGCTGGGTGGTCAGGAAACCGACCTGATCAGTACGGGCATACAGCTCGTTCAGTCGGCGGAAGGTACGGTTCTGGCGGTCAGCCACCCAGTAGTAGCTGTAATCGCCAAAGGCCATGACCTTGCTGCCACCCTTGATCTCCGGCATGAAGGCGGAGGTCTTCAGCGGACGGTTCAGCAGGGTATCAGGCTTGCCGATCTCCAGACCCGGCTTCCAGATATAGTTGCCGTTGTTGTCCTTAATGGTCATCAGCTGCAGCACCAGGGCCTCGTTGCAGAGGAACTGTGCCTTCTTGCGGTAAGGAGCCTTCAGTGCATAGTAGAGCTTGAAGATCTCATCGAAGGTAACGGCATCCTTCTTACCCAATGCCATTTAGCCACATTAACTAAACAACAACTTCTTTATTTCCCAGCGCAAGTCCGCTTATTAAAAAGGATTTGCGCTATTTTTCTGTCCTTCAT
>RZYT01000315.1 GCA_009930195.1 Spirochaetia bacterium
ATCATCGGAGATATTCCCATCTTTGTCGCTCCCGACAGTGTAGATGCCTGGGCAAACCGCCATCTCCTGAAAATGGACAAGGATGGCAGACAGACGGTCTCAAGCGGAGTTCCCCCCGATGCCTTCTCCGCCGATGGCCAGCTGTGGGGAAATCCCGTCTATGACTGGGAAGCGCATCGCAAGGAGCAGTTCAGTTGGTGGATCAAGCGTATTGAGGAGACCCTCAAGAGCTGTGACATCATCAGGATCGACCACTTCCGTGGTTTTGCCGCCTATTGGGAAGTACCTCAGGGCGAAAAGACGGCAATGAACGGATCTTGGGTGAAAGCCCCCGGAGAGGAGCTCTTCGTTGCCCTGAAAGAGAAACTTGGGGAGAATCTTCCGATCATCGCTGAGGACCTTGGGGTCATCACCGAGGACGTGGAGGAGCTACGTGACACAAACAACTTCCCAGGCATGAAGATCCTGCAGTTCGCCTTCAATGTGGAGAACGGCATGCTGGATGCAACCAATGCCTACTTGCCGCACAACTGCCAGTACAACAGCGTCATCTATACCGGAACACATGACAACAATACCAGCCGCGGTTGGTATGAGAGTCTGGATGGCCTCACCAAGGATCTGGTTCGCAGATACCTGGAGTGTCCGGACGACCAGGTGGTGTGGCAGCTGATCAGGCAGATGCTGCTCTCCTCCTCCAAGGATGCCATCCTTCCGATGCAGGACTGGCTGGAACTGGGTCAGGAGGGGAGGATGAACATCCCCTCAACCTGTGGCACCAGCAACTGGAGCTGGAGGGCGAAGAGCCTGCATCTCGATGCATGGCGAATCGATCGGCTCCGCTCCCTCATTGAGTTGAGCGGAAGAACCGGAGCCTAAAGCAAGGTGACCAAATGGGCGAGCAGGCTGGCAAGATCGGCCTGCTCGATCTGTTTCTGGATATCCCCGATCGCCCCAATATCGTAGGCAACGCCTGTCAAAGCCTTTGCTGCCCGTTCGGCCAGCGAGATATCCAAGGCATCGGTGTACAGCTTCACCTCAGTTATCACTCCCTTCACCACCTGCAGGTGGAGCGTGACCTCTCCCCAGTCGAAGCGATGGGTGAAGGAGTGGGAAAATTGGGGTGTCTTTTCCAGGATCAACGAACGGTCTCCGAACAGCCGATAGTTTGTCTGCGCTTGCTCAAGCGCAGCAAAATCGACGGTTTGGACCTCAGTCGGGCCATACCGGCGGATGAAGGTTTCGATGAGGGCCTGCTGGACCAGATCACTGGAGATATCGCCTCTGGCTTCAGCAAGGTTCCCAACCCTCGAGGAGACCGACTTCACCGCTTTTGAGGAGAGCTTGGTGGAACTTGGGGTCAGATACTGACCCATCACCGAAAGATCGCTCTGTATCAGAAGTGTGCCGTGATGGCAGAACTTGGTGGCTGTCGTCTGGAACGCGTTGCCCGAGACCTTTTTGCCCTGGATGAGGATATCGTTGCGTCCCGTGAGCTCGCACTCGATGCCCAAAGAGGAAAGTGCTTCCAGGATGAGGGAGAAGTTCTCTTCCTTGCTGCTGGTCTCCTTGTTCCCTATCAGCGTAAAACAGAGGTTGCCGCGGTCGTGGTAGACTGCCCCCCCGCCGCTATGGCGGCGCACCAACTGGACCTGTTTTTCTTCCATTCGCTGGAGATTGCACTCACTGAAAGGATTCTGGTAGCGCCCGATGACGATGCAGGGGTCATTCTCCCAGAGGTAGAGCACATGGTCGTAGTCGAGGGTGAGCAGATACGCTTCCCCTGCCAGATTGGCAGCACAGTCGTGTGATTCAGCTACGTAGATTGCGTTCTTCATGTGCATACTTTACTTGCCTTGGCGGTACTATGCTATACTCCATTGCATGAATATCATCCTTTTTGCCAGCTTGGAAGCAGAGAATATCCTGGATATGTCCGATGAACGGGCCCAGCACATCAGAAAGGTGCTTCGGCTCAAGGAGGGAGACACCTTCGGGGCCGGCATCGTCAATCAGGGAAAGGGAACGGCCACCATCACCCGTATCAACGAGCAAGAGATAGCATTCACCTTTGCAATGGATGACAAGACAGGGACGAAGCTCTATCCGGTCACGCTCTTGGTCGCCCAGGTCCGCCCGATTTGCATGCGTAGGATCTTGCGTGAGGCGGTGAGTCTGGGAGTACGGCGGATTATGCTCACCCAGACAGAGACCGGGGAGAAGTCGTACGCCCAGGCAAATCTCTACACCAGCGGCGAGTACCAATCCATTCTCGTTGATGGGGCGATGCAGAGCGGGGAGTGTGCCGTGAGCGAGGTGGTCTTTGCCTCATCGGTGAGGGATGCCCTTGCAAAGCTTGGGCCCGACTCCACCAAGATTGTGCTGGACAATGTGAGACCCGGTACTCCG
>RZYT01000316.1 GCA_009930195.1 Spirochaetia bacterium
CCTGGTTTTCTTCTTATGCAAAACAAGCTGAATGAAGCGGACTATAAATCTGAAGAGCTGTAAACCAAAATGGTCACAGTCACTGAAAAAGTGTCTCCAAATCGAGCTCCTGTCAATCGAAAAGTGTCTACCAAAACGTACGCATAGCAAAGGTTGGTACCTATGGTTGCATACAAAGAAGAGGAATTTTTGGATTAGCTTCCAGGTACCCTATTTCAGGAATTCATGCCCTGGAGGAGCCCTTTTATCATTCCTATGGAGGATATGGATTTTGTTCCTGGTACCGATGGTACCCCTCATGCCCTACAAGCCCAAGCTATCCGAATTGTGAACCACATGGAGTGTGAGACGTTGCTGGCGATGCGGTAGCTAGCCTTCCTTGCTTGGGATCAGATCGCATTCCAGTTGAACTAAAGTCAAGATTACATCTACCATCTGCATAGGAAGGCGCTGGCACTGGTTAAGGTTCTATGAGCTTAATGGATTCTCCCACGAGATTAAATAATCTCCCATGCAATCGTATCCGTGGGAGATTATGCAGGATCAGGATTTCGTACGTAGGCGGTGTTTCTGCCACTGCCTTGGCGGAGGATGTATCCCTCTTCCTTGAGGCGCTTAAGCGCAGCCTCCACCGATGAGCTTCCGATGCTCGGGCAGAGCTCAAGTATCTGTGCCTTGGTGAACACTCCTAAAGTGTTGTCCACAGCTGAGCGCACGATTTCATAAGGGGTGCTCTTGCGATCCACCGAACCCAGCCTTTCTTCGAGGTCCCGATAGCAGCTCAGGACAATCCCGAGAAAGTACTTGATGAAGGAAGTGTAATCGTTCTTTCCCTCTTGCCATCCGCTGGAGACCTTTCCCAATACGTCGTAGTAAGTATCCTTCGTTCTCTCGATCTTCTGCTCGATGCTGATGTACTTGCCCACCATGAAGCCGCTTTGGTACAGCAACAGCGTGGTAAGCAGTCGGCTGATGCGTCCGTTGCCGTCATTGAACGGATGGATGCACAGGAAATCGCAGATGTATATGGGAACAAGGATCAGTGGATCCACCACTTGCTTGGCAAGCGCATCCCGATAGCTTGTGCAGATCGCATCCACTGCCTCCGGCGTCTCGAATGGTTCGAGCGGAGTGAACCGGGTGAAGGAACTGCCGTCCGCATGGGTCTCGTTGATGTAGTTCTGGGTGTTCTTGAACTTTCCTCCGAACGTCTTGTCGGTATAGGAAAGCAGATCCCGGTGCAACTGCAGGATAATATCACTCTTGAGCGGGATATGATCGTAGCTGTCGTGGATCGTGTTCAGCACATCACGGTAGCCAACTATCTCCTGTTCATCACGATTCCGGGGTGCAGTCCGCTCCTCCACCAGTTGCTTCATCCGGGCGTTCGATGTCCCGATGCCTTCGATCCTGTTCGAGCTGTCGGTGCTTTGTATCTTCGCAATCTCGACCAGGCGCTTCAGTTCGACCGGCTTCTGCATAAGATACAGATCCTGTCTGCCCTTGTGTTCGCGTATCTGTGCGACGAACGAGAGGATCTCGGCATTCCAGGAACTTTCCCTCAATTTGCAGTAATCGAATTCGCGCATCTTTCTCCCACCTGATTTACTTTTCTCCCATAGAATACTCTATTTTGGGAGTAAGTCAATCCTTGTGGGGAGAACGGCTCATCAGAAAGCCCGCACAGGCCTGACCCTGATTGAAATGCGTCGACTGTAGTAATACTGATCCCCTGCATTGGAACTTGGCAACCCAGGGGTAGAAACAGCGCTGAACGTTTGGGCGATTGCATAACCAGATGGATCATAAGAAATATCTTCAGAGGAACTCCAATATTCATTGTAGGTGCCGTAAAGAAAATTCCCAAGGGGAAACTCCCTATCTTTTACTAGGTTTACGAACATCGCATACAGCTCATCTTTCGATGGTAAAAACCAATCCTTATATTCCACTCCGCCATTCTCGACTATGTGCTTGGTGGCAAGATTAGCAGCATAGTCTGCTGATGTCGTGGTTGAAGATGAGGAAATATATGCCGTTTCCCCCATCTTACTCACTAAGTTAGCAGTATTCGTCTTGCCCGTTCCTATTGCTGTACCCGTAGCACCTGTCCCAAGATTTGCCCCTGTTGAAGTTTCTCGGTAATATCCGAAGAGAGCGGCTCCCACCGCGATGTCTGACGGAGCGGCCTCCAGATATCGCCAACCATCACTGTAGCTGCCCTTGTCATGGAAAATGTATCCACCAGAAGGACCCAAGCCTCCAACTACCCATGTCGCAATCCACTTCGCATACAGGGTCAGCGCAGCATTGGTGCTGTAGGTCGCCCCTGCTGCATAGTCGGTTCCGCTCCCGTTGGCTGCAGTGTTCCATCCTGCGAAGGTGTAGCCTGTCTTAGCCAGTAA
>RZYT01000317.1 GCA_009930195.1 Spirochaetia bacterium
GTCAGCTCCTGTTCCTCCAAATTGACATCCTTGATGGTTCCGATGTCGCCGTTGAATACTTCCTTGTCGTAGTCATTCTTGATCTGCATCACTTTGTCATGCAGTCGGTACTCGATTCCCGCCCGACTCAGGCTCGGTGCACCTGATGCCTCCGAGGTTGGATTCAAGCGTTCCTGCAGCATCCTGTTCAGGTTCGCCGCTCCTACAATCCCTCGCTGCATGGGGGTGAGCACCTGGATGTCACGGATCGGGTCGGCATGGTAGTACCCGGGCAATCGAGTGGTGACCAAATTAAGCATTTGATCCAAAGCATCTTCGGGGGTGGCTGTTTCGATGAAGAAGAAGTCCGAGTCCTTCCCATTGGCGATATCGATTCCTTTGCCCTGATTGATGCGGTGGGCGTTCATGATGATGCGGCTGCCCTGGGCTTGGCGGAAGATGCGCTTGAGTCTCACCACCGGCACCACCTCGGAGGCGATGATGTCGTTCAAAACATTGCCGGCTCCCACCGAGGGAAGCTGGTCGGTATCGCCGACCATGACGACTGTCATCGAATCGGGTACCGCCTTGAGCAGGTTGTACATCAGGATGATGTCGATCATCGAACACTCGTCGAGGATCAGTACATCAGCATCGAGCGGGTTTTCCGCAGTCCTCTGATACCCCTGCGGTGGCTTGAACTCGAGCAGGCGGTGGATGGTCTTAGCCTCCATTCCGGTGGCTTCGCTCATCCGCTTGGCTGCCCGTCCTGTAGGAGCTGCGCACAGTACCTGCAAGCCTGATGCCTTGAATGCCTGTATGATGCCGAGCGTGGTGGTGGTCTTGCCGGTTCCGGGACCGCCGGTGAGCACCATGAACTTGCTTGCCAATGCAGTCTCGATGGCCTCCATCTGGATCTCGTCATAGGTTATGCCACCACGATCCGACTTTTTTAAGCGCTGGATTACATGGGAACTGTCGATGCACGCCTTCGCAGGTGTGGTGATTAGTGTCCGTATCTTTTTGGCCACGCCGATCTCGGAGAAATAAAAGGATGGAAGGTAGATGGCCTCGTCCTCGCTGATTACATCTTCCGCCCGCACCATACCGGTCGCTATCGGCTGGAGTTTCTCGGATGTGGTTTCGAGCAGCTTGACGGCAGTTGTGAACAACTCCTCAGTCAGCGCAAAGCAGTGCCCATCCTCGGATATCGTGTTCAGGGCATACAGGAGACCCGAACGCAACCGTACGTCGGCATCCTTTGCCATCCCCAGTTTCTCCGCGATGGTATCAGCTGTCTTGAACCCGATGCCCCAGATGTCGTCGGCAAGCTTGTAGGGATTTTCCTTGACGATGGCGATGCTGTCTGAGCCATAAGTCTTGAAAATCTTTGTCGCGTGGCTGGTACTCACCCCGTGGCTTTGCAGGAAGAGCATGATGTTCTTGATCTCCTTTTGTTCCTGCCAGCTCTTTTTCACGCGCTCAACGCGCACCTTGCCGATGCCGCGGATCTCAAGCAGGCGATCCACATCGGTCTCGATGATCTCGAGCGTGTCGGTCCCGAATGTGTTGACGATCTTCTTTGCGAATATAGGCCCGATGCCCTTGATCAAGCCCGAGCCCAAGTATTTCTCGATGCCGTAGACGGTGGCGGGGAGGGTTTCCTCGAAGGATTGGACGGTGAACTGCGGCCCGTAGGTGCTGTCGTTCTTCCAGAAACCCTGCAGGCTGAGCACCGAGCCTACGACCACCGACGGCATCTCTCCGACGATGGTCACCAGCTCGTGGTACCCCTTGGCCTTGCCCTTGAGGACCGTATAGCCGTTCTGTTCGTTCTGGAATGTGATGCGCTCGACGACGCAGCGTAGCAGGTCCATGAAAAGCGCATCCTCCCTCTGAATGGCATACTGGTGCAATTCTAGCATGGTTTGGCAATTTGGTATCCAATCCAAGCATGTTTTCAATCTGCATTCTCAGACCCTGTGAAGCTCACCTTTCATAGAACAACCTGAAATCCTCCTTGATCTTCTTCAGCCTTCGATGAATCGTATCCTGGGAAACCCCCATCACATCTGCAATCTCGTCCTGCGACTTTCCTTCCTCATGAAGGTCATAGATCCTTCTCAGCTCAGCTGAGAGCAGCTGAAGAAAGGCTTCGGCTTTCTCCCTGAACTCCTTTCGCTCTACAGCAGTGTGGGGATCATGAGTCTCATGACGATTGCTGTTCATGATCTCAAGGTCATAATACAGCCGGGCGAGTGTGTCCTGTTCGGGATCCCGTGCCCAGTCGCAAACATTACAATCGCCGCCGCACAGCCACCATTTGCTGCATGCACATTGGTGATGGCGCTTTGCGAATGCAAAGACCCTGTAGATGGGCCGGTAGTATTCCCTGAACTGGTCCTCAGTGACTGGTATCTTC